>CAXGSZ010000025.1:0-12280 GCA_964012455.1 uncultured Alphaproteobacteria bacterium | reverse complement strand
TCCACGGAGCTAACCCAACCGATTGGGCGCGGGATCACCAGGCTGTTGAAGGGGGTCTTCGAAAGACCGTGATCGGTCTTCCCCGGTTCATAGAACATGGTTTGTCTCCGTTGTGGAACGGTGATTGAGAATCAGTCGACGTGGATCGTGAATGCGTATTCTGCGGCCGCGTCTTCCAGCCAGAGCCAGAGATACTCGGCGAAAGAACGCCGGACATAGATCCGATAGGTGTCCTCGTCGGTTTGGAAGAGCGCGACCTGGGCCTTGCCGAGATTTGTCTGCACGACCTCTCCCGGCTGGAAGGCGCGCGAATGGAGGTCGATGGTACAGCCTTTGGCAAGGACGCCTCGGGCATTCGGTCCGCTCACGGCAAAACCCGTGAAGGCTTCGCCAATCTCGACTGCGGAGGCCTCGAGTGCCGCAAGGCTCTGCCGAAGCTCTTTGACGGAGGGCAGGGGTGCGCCTTCGCTGATCAGCCACCATCGGTCCGGCCCCATCCAGAAACACGTCAGCCCGTCCCGCGAAGCGGTCTGCGGTGATTCTTTCGGCGGGGTGATATCAATGAGCTGGCGAACCGTGCTCAGGAACCTTTCTTCTGGTGTACCCCTGAGCTCAATTATCTGTGGAATTGCGAGGACCCGGAGGTCGACACCAGCATTCTCCACCGTCGCATTGCGGGCAGCTAAGCCGAGATGGTCGATAGGCCCCTGGCTTCGAGCGGCACTAGGCATGGAGACGCTCCCCGTCTGGGTCGAAGAATGTTGGTGAGGTAACGGTTGCTGTTACCGTGCGTCCGTCTTCGAGTGGAAGTCGTACCGGTTCCCCTATACGGGCCCGCCCGTTCTCGAGCATGGAGAGCGCAATGGAGCGCTCTATGGTCGGGCTGTAGTAGCTTGACGTGACATGCCCTAGTGTCTTCATCGGAGGCTTCAGCAGCATCTGCTCGACGATATGGGCGCCTTCCGGCAATACCTCCTGCGGGTCCGTGGTCAGCAGACCGACATACTCGCGCCTTCCCGGCGCGGTCATATCCGCCCGGGCCAAGGATCGCTTGCCAAGGAAGTCCTTCTTCTTCGAGACGAGACCGCCCATGCCCAGATCGACGGGTGTGACGGTCCCGTCTGTATCCTGACCGATCGCGATGTAACCCTTCTCGGCCCGCAGCACATGGAGCGCTTCAGTGCCAAAGGGAGCCAGTCCGAGCTTTTCTCCTGCGGTGACGCAGGCGTTCCAGAGGTCCATGCCATAGCTGGCGGGCACGTTGATCTCGTAGCTAAGTTCGCCCGTGAAACTGACGCGGAAGATTCGTGCCGGCAGGTCAGCGACCCGTCCTTCGCGCCAGGCCATGAAAGGAAAGGCTTCGCGCGAGACATCCATATCGGTCAGGGACGCGAGTAACGCCCGGGCGTTCGGGCCGGCAAGATTGACGGTCGCATATTGCTCAGTCACAGACGCGCAATAGACGCGCAGGTCCGGCCACTCGGTTTGCAGCCACTCCTCAAGCCAGCCTAGAACGTGGGCAGCGTTACCCGTCGTGGTATGCATCAAGTAGTGATGCTCGCCGAGCCGCGCGGTGACACCGTCGTCAAAGACCATGCCGTCCTCGCCACACATCAGCCCATACCGGCAACGACCGACCTTCAGTCCGTCCCAATTATTGGTATAGACCCAATTGAGCAGCTTGGCCGCGTCTGGCCCCTGTATATCGATCTTGCCGAGCGTGGTTGCATCGAGAATGCCGACCGCGGACCGCACGGCGTTAATCTCGCGGTTGACCGCGTCCCATTTTCCTTCGCCCGCCTTTGGGTAAAAGAACGGCCGCCGCCATTGGCTGACGAGCTCGAATGTGGCGCCGGCACGTTCGTGCCACGCGTCCATGGGAGTCTTGCGAAGCGGGTCCGCAAGAAGCGGTCCGGTATCGCGCCCGGCCATCGCTCCGAAAGTCACTGGGGTATAAGGGGCCCGGAACGTTGTGAGGCCAACTTCGGCGATCTCCTTTTCTACGGCGTCCGCGAGTATGGCGAGGCCGTTGATGTTGCTGATTTTGCCTTGATCCGTGCCCATACCCGTCGTCGTATAGCGCTTCATGTGTTCGATCGACTCGAACCCTTCGCGCGCTGCGAGTTGAATGTCCGCAGCCGTAGAATCGTTTTGGAAATCGACGAAATGCTTACCGCCGACGCCGATCGGTTTTGTCGATGGAATCAGCCAGAGATTGCGGGGCTCGCTCAGTTCTTCCGCTTCCGCAATTGGATGGGTTCCTGACGTCTGGGCAAACCCGATGTCGGCGGCAGCTTCCATTCCGGACTGCCACCCGGCTTCAAGGCATCGCTCTAGACCGAACGTGCCGTTGCAACTGCCGGCAGAACGCTGGTTCTGTGCAGCCGCATCCGGGACAAAGTCACCGATCGATGGGTCGTAAGCGAGCTTGCCCTGAGATTGCGAGAACAAATGGACTGTTGGGCTCCATCCACCGGACATCAGCAATACATCGCATTCCATACGCCGTGCCGTGCCGCTGACCGTAAGCCCGTCTTCCGACAAACTCATCGCGTCCACGGCTTCGATGTGTTTTTTTCCGTGTGTCGCGGCTACTGCATGACCATGGAGAACCTCGACACCTTCCTTGAGTGCCGCTTGTGGAAGCGCTCCCGGCGTTTCCGACCGGAGATCGAGCACTGTAACGTGGGTTCCCGTGCGCGCGAGGGCCGATACGGTTCGATACGCCGTGTCATTGCCTGTGAATACAACAGCGCGCTGGCCAACCTTCACGCCGAACCGCTGAAGATAGTCGTGCGCGGCGCCTGCGAGCATCGTGCCCGGGCGGTCGTTGTCACGGAACACAAGCGATCTCTCGATTGCCCCGGTTGCGAGCACAACCTGCTTCGCCCGGATGCTCCAAAGACGCTGGCGGGGTAAGTTGTCAGGCGGCTCCGAAAGATGGTCCGTCACACGTTCTAGCGCCATAAGATGATTGTGGTCGTAATATCCGAAAACCGTCGTGCGTGGCAGCAGTGTGACTTCCGGTAAAGCGTTGAGTTCGGCATAGGTCTCATCGACCCATGTCGGTGCGGTTTTGCCGTTGATTTCTTCCGTTGATGAGAGGAGGCTGCCACCCAATTCGGACCCCTCATCGGCGAGTATAACACGGGCGCCGCTGCGCGCTGCGGCGAGTGCTGCGGCAAGACCCGTCGGTCCGGCGCCGACGAGGAGCACGTCACAATGGCTATGCGTCTTGTCGTACCGATCGGGGTCTGGTTGATCTGGCGCCTTGCCCATGCCGGCAGCGCGACGAATAAAGCCCTCGTACGTCGTCCACAATGCGGCGGGCCACATAAACGTCTTGTAATAAAAACCCGCCGGAATTATCCGCGATGCCGCGCTGAATATCTCTAGCGCATCATATTGGAGATTGGGCCAACGGTTCTGGCTTTGCGCGACCAGCCCTTCATAAAGTTCAACCTGTGTCGCGCGAAGGTTGGGTGTTGCGCGACCGCCGCTCCCGATGGTCACAAGCGCGTTTGGTTCCTCTGATCCGGATGAGAAGATACCGCGCGGGCGGTGGTACTTGAAGCTACGTCCGGTCAGATGAACACCGTTTGCGAGCAGCGCGGAGGCCAGCGTATCGCCGCCGAATCCGTCATAAGTGTGTCCATCGTAGCGGAAAGACAGTCTGGTTTCCCGGTCGATGCGACCACCCTTGGCGATGCGGAATCGCTGGCTCATTCAGGTAATTCTGGCATTGGGTCGGATACTTCGTAGGTGCAATAAATCTCGTGAGTGACGGTGTGCCGAACTGCGTTGAACCAGCGGCCGCATCCGGCTTCGTGGAGCCAGCGCTCATAGTGCCAGCCCTTCGGGTTTTTGCGTTTGAAGACGTAGTCTCCCCACTCGTCGTCGCTTAGTGCATCCGGGTCTGAGGGGCGCGCGATATGGCCTTCACCGCCATAGTGGAATTCGTGCTCGTCTCGCTCGCCGCAATAGGGGCACCTGATAATATGCATTCTCGCTCCCCCTAATGCGCCACTGCGGCGGCAATATTCTCATCGATCAGGCGACCGCTGCTGAAACGCGAGAGGGAGAAGGGAGCCGCAATGGGGTGTGGTTCATTTTGCGCAATTGTGTGCGCGAATACGTGACCGGAGCCCGGGGTCGCCTTGAACCCACCGGTACCCCAGCCGCAATTGAAATACAGGCCCTTGATTGAGGTCTTTGTTAGAAGAGGACTCGCGTCCGGGCAAATATCGACAATGCCGCCCCAGCTTCGCATCATGCGGATACGGCTGAAGATAGGGAATAATTCGCGCAACGCACCCATCTGATGTTCAACTACGCTGAAGGTGCCGCGCTGCGCATAGGAATTGTAGAGATCTGCCCCGGCACCGATTACGAGTTCGCCCTTGTCCGATTGGCTAAGATAGACGTGCACGGTGTTTGACATGAGGACAGTGTTCATCACCGGCTTTAGTGGTTCTGAGACAAGCGCCTGTAAGGGATGACTTTCAATCGGGAGCCGGAGGCCGGCCATGTCCGCGAGAACCGATGAATGGCCGGCTGCGACACAACCAACCTTAGGTGTTTTGATGTTGCCTCGGGTGGTCTGAACGCCTGCGATTGCACCGCCCTCGACGTCAAAACCAGTGACTTCGCAATTCTGAATGATATCGACGCCGAGCGCGTCCGCACTCCTGGCATAGCCCCATGCGACCGCGTCATGTCGCGCGACCCCCGCTTTTCGCTGCAGGCTGGCGCCGAGCACCGGATATCGGACATCAGGTGAAATATTAATAATTGGGCAAAACTCTTTCACCTGACGAGGCGCCAGGAACTCCAATTCGACGCCCTGCAAGCGGTTCGCGTTGTGGCGCCTTGCGATTTCCTTGAGGTCGCCTTCTGTATGCGCCATATGCATGACACCGCGAGGACTGAACATGACATTGTAGTTCAGTTCCTTGCTAAGGCCGGGCCAGAGGCCCAGCGCATGAGCGTAGATACCCGTACTTTCGTCCTGGAGATAGTTCGCGCGGACGATTGTCGTGTTCCGCCCGGTGTTGCCACCACCCAGCCAGCCCTTTTCGAGAACGGCGATCCGCGTCATGCCGTGTTCCTTAGCCATATAGTAAGCGGTCGCGAGGCCGTGGCCGCCGGCGCCAATGATGACGGCGTCGTATTCCGGTTTTGGATCGGGGCTACGCCATTGCCGTTGCCAGTTCTTATGGTGGCTGAGGGCGTTTCGGGCGAGGCTGAATATGGAATAGCGAGGGCGCATGGTGAATATCGCTGAGACTTGCGGGCAACCCTTTATTTCACGGGTAACCCTCCGGGTAAATGGCGGAGATTTTGCGAGGCGTCTTGTGGTTGGACGCTGGCATTACTATTAAAAACAATCGTTCGATTGAAAAAATAGAATTGCATGCCGAATAGTGATCCGGTCATTCCACTCGAAGCCCGTAGCCAAGGAAGAGGGCGCCCCGGTGGCGACAAGAGCCGCGCACGTATTCTGGCGACTGCTGGAGAACTGTTTGCCGAACGCGGATTTAATGGCGTCTCCACACGTGAACTCGCCAAGGCGGCGGATGTCAACGTTTCCACAATTGCCTACTACTTCCGCGGAAAGAAGGGTCTCTATCGCGCGGTATTCAAACAGTTAATCGAGGATACCAATCCGTTTTTTCTGCCGACCACGGCTCATATCTGCCAAGGTGTCATCAATGCCGGATCGGATAAGCAAAAGCTGGCGTCGCTGACTCGTTGGTTGATCCAGGCCTTGCTTGAGGGAGTATTGAGCGAGGACACGATACGCTGGCAGATGGGGCTTATGTTGCGCGAATATCATCAGCCAACCGATGGATTTTCCATCCTCATGGAGAACCGGGTTAATCCGATGCATGACGCAGTCGCAGGGCTTGTAGCCGCGGCGACGGACCGCGAGCCCGAAGCATCCGAGACCGTGTTGCTCACTTGCTGCTTGATTGGGCAATGCATGGCATTCGGGGCCGCGCGAGGCCTCGTTCTGGCGAGATTGGGGTGGGATTCCTTCGAGGCAGGGGATTTGCCGCAAGTTGTCGATACGGTGACCCGTGCGGCGTTGGCCATGCTTGGGTTACTGGAGGAGTCTGCTGATGTTGCGTAGGTCCGCCAAGATTATCGTCCCGCTGCTTATATTGGCGGCGGCGTTATCCATCGCACGCTATCTCCAAGCAACGAAACCTGTCGTCGAAGCTTCGCCTGTTAGTGAGAAAGTCTGGACGGTTTCAGGAATCACGGCGACTCCGGTGTCGCTACGTCCGAAAATCCGTCTTTATGGAGAGATCGTTTCTGGTCGCACGATCGATCTACGGCCGCAAGTTGCCGGAAAGATTATCGATGCAAGTCCGAACCTCGTAGAAGGTGGTGTGGTCCGGCAAGGTGAGGTTTTGGTGGATATCGACCGGTTTGATTACGACGCGACCCTGCGTCAGAGACAGGCGGAGCGAAACGAAGCAAGCGGGAAACTGCGCGAACTGAACGCCGAGTTATCGGGCGCAGTTGCATTGCTTGAGGAGGATCGCACTCAACTCTCTTTGCGGCGCAAAGACACGGACCGGAGGAAGAAGCTGCGAGGTTCCGGAGCTGGTACGGCTAAGGCGGCGGATGATGCGCGCTTGGCGTCAAGTGAGGCCGAACAGCGTCTGATCGAGCGTAAGAAGGAAATTAATCGACTCAAAGCGGCGATCGAACAGCAGAAAGCAGCGATTGAACGTCTCGATGTTTCCGTTTCAAAGGCGGAACGAGATCTTGAAGAGACACGTATTCTGGCGCCTGCCGATGGGTTCGTATTCTCAGTGGAGACCGCGGAGGGCAAGTGGCTCAATGTTGGCGACAGTGTCGCGCGCCTCATCGATGCAGATCGGCTGGAGGCAAAGTTCCATATTTCGCGCACTCAGTTTCGACGCTTGACCGCAGGGAGTGGCTTTAAGGGGCGTCCAGCGGAGATTGTCTGGCGAGGCCGCGAAAAGGCTGCGCCATATTCTGCTTTTATAGATCGTGTTGGTAGTGAGGTGGACGCACGGACCGGCGGCGTCGACCTCTTCGCCAAAATCGAAGCGGGGGGCGCGGATACGATCCTGCGCCCCGGCGCATTCGTCGAAGTCTATATTGACGACAAAGAGTTCATCGGGGTTTTTAGGATCCCGGCGAATGCTATCTACAATGGCGACAAGATCTACGCCGTGGTGAACGGGCGCCTAGAAGAACGGCTTATCAAAGTCGTGGCGCGGTTGGAAGGGGATGTTCTCGTCTCCGGCGATGTCGGTGATGGAGAGATGATTGCTGTGACACGCCTGCCGGAAGCTGCGTCTGGATTGCAGGTTCTTGTGAAATGAACGGCGGCATTATTGGGGTATTCGCGCGTCATCCGACCGCGGCAAATCTTCTGATGATCTTGATGATCATCAGCGGAATTTTTTCGCTGAACCGAATGAATACACAGTTCTTCCCCGATTTCGGGATCGACATTGTTTTAGTTTCGGTCGAATGGCCCGGTGCAAGTTCGGAGGATGTCGATACGAATATCGTACAGGCGATTGAGCCTGAAGTCCGGTTCCTGGACAGCGTAAAACGCGTTCGTTCTAGCTCCGTTGAAGGACGGGCGACGATTTTGGTGGAATTCAATGCTGGCACAGACATGCAGGCCGCCCTATCGGGTGTTGAGACGGCGGTTTCGACTGTCACGACGCTGCCTGACGATGCGGAACAGCCGGAAGTCCGAAAGATTGTTCGCTACGACACAATCAGTCGGCTTGTTCTGTCCGGTCCCGTTTCCGAGGCGACGCTGAAGGCGGTTGCAAAACGCATTAGGAGTGGGCTTCTCGATAACGGTATCGATCAGGTTGACCTTTTCGGCGATCGCGATGAAGAGATTTGGGTCGAGATAAAGCCTCAGCGGCTATTGGAACTCGACCTGACCTTGGAACAGGTTTCCGAAAAGATTCGCGAGACGTCTCAGGATTTGCCGTCTGGCGATACATCCGGTTCTGTTGAAATGCAAATTCGCAGTCTGGGTTTGCTGAGGACGGCGGATGGCCTTGGCGGTGTCGAGGTGCGGGCGCTCGAAAACGGGCAGAAGATCTACCTACGCGATATCGCAGCCGTTGAAGAGGAATTCGAAGAGGCTGGAAACGAGGCTCGGCGCAACGGGTTCCGCGCAATTGAGATATTCGTGAAGCGTGCAGTAAACGCCGATGCCCTCGAACTCGCCGAAATTGCGTCCGCCTATGTCGACGAAGTGAGGCCAACCTTGCCGACGTCGATTACGCTCGAGCAGTACGACGTTCAGGCGAGTTTGATCGAAAGTCGCATCAACCTGCTGCTCAAGAACGGTCTTAGCGGACTGGTTTTGGTCCTGATTGTGCTTTTTGTCTTTCTCAACGCACCGGTTGCGTTCTGGGTGGCCGCGGGCATTCCGGTCGCGCTGCTCGCAACGACACTCTTCATGCTGATGAGTCAGCAGACCGTCAATATGTTGAGCTTGTTTGGAATTATCATGGCACTTGGCATCGTTGTCGACGATGCGATTGTGGTGGGAGAGCATGCCGAGACGAAGCGACGGGAAGGATTATCGCCAATAGAGGCGTCGATTGCCGGTGCGCGCCGCATGGCAGCGCCAGTGCTTGCAGCTTCGCTGACGACAATTGCCGCCTTTACGCCGCTTCTGATCATTTCCGATATCATTGGACAGATCATCCGCGGCATTCCACTGGTAATTATCGCCGTGATCCTGGCTAGCCTCGTTGAATGTTTTTTTGTTTTGCCCGGCCATATGCGGGGCGCTCTGAAGTCGCGGCGTCCGCCAGGCAAGGTCGGTTTCCGGGAACGTTTTGACAATGCCTTTGCCCGGTTCCGCGAGAACAAGTTCCGCCCGTTGGTCAGATTGGCGGTGAGACAGCGTTATTCGACGCTTGCCATCGCGGTTTCCGCTCTTGTGCTCAGTGTCGGCCTGATGATCGGCGGACGTGTTGGCTTTGTTTTCTTCCCGTCCCCCGAGGCGGACAAGATTTATGGCAATGTTCAGATGATCGCCGGGACGCCCAAAGAGGGAACTATCGAGATGCTGGCGGAGTTCGAACGGGCGCTTAATGCCGCGGCACGTCGTCTTGCCGGCGAAGGCGAGAGTGTCGTGCGGATGTCTCTTACGAAAGTCGGATCGGAAGTGGGTCTGCCTGGAGTCTCCGCTGCGCACGGCGCACATGTCGGCGGTCTCATCGTCGAATTGACGCCATCGGATGAACGTAGCGTAAGAACGAAGGCCTTGATGGTGGCATGGCGCGAGGAACTGCGACCGCTCCCGGGGCTCGATACCTATACCATCCTCGCAGCGCAGGGCGGACCGCCGGGGCGCGATGTGGATATTAGGCTTTCCGGAAACAATGTCGGCGCGTTAAAGGCTGCGGCGGTTGATACAAAGGCGCTCTTGAAACGTTATCCGGGGGTGAGCTCTGTCGGGGACGACCTCCCGTACGGCAAGCTCGAAACGATTATCGAGCTGACCCCAGATGGCAAATCTATGGGCTTTACGACGCAATCAGTTGGTCGGCAGGTGCGTGGAGCATTTGAGGGCAATATTGCGAAGCGCTTCACGCGCGGTGACGAGGAAATAACGGTCCGGGTGCAGTATCCGCGCAATGCAATTGGCATCGGATCGCTGGACCGGCTTTATCTACGTGGCGAAGGCGGTGCGGAAGTGGCTCTCTCGGAGGTGGTAAGCACCCGTGAGACGCGCGGCTTCTCACGAATCCGACGTGAAGACGGTAACCGTCAGGTCGCGGTGACGGCCGAACTAGACAAAGGTGTTACGTCGACTGGAGAGATCATCGAAGCGCTTGAGCAGGACGGTATTCTTGACATCGTGGCTAAATACGACTTGCAACTAGAATATGCGGGCAAGGCGGAGGAACAGGCGACCACGATCGGTGACATGAAAATTGGGGCGATGATCGGGTTCGCGGGTATCTATATCATTCTTGCTTGGGTCTTTGCGAGTTACGTCCGGCCGATCGTGGTGATGTCGATTATACCACTCGGATTCGTCGGAGCCGCCTTCGGTCACTATCTGCTCGGTTTCGAACTCACGATCCTCAGTCTGATTGCTCTCATCGGGCTGTCGGGCATTGTCGTGAACGATTCGATTATTATCGTAAGCACTATCGACGAACGCCTGAAACAGGGCGGAGACCGTGTATCCGCAATTGTTGAGGGTGCTTGCGATCGGTTGCGCGCGGTGATACTGACCTCCGCGACAACGATCGGCGGTTTGCTGCCGCTCATGTTCGAGCGCAGCCTGCAGGCTCAATTCCTCATTCCCATGGCGCTGACCATGATCTTCGGTTTGATGTTCACGACCTTGCTGGTGCTCTTCGTCGTGCCCGCGCTGATCGCGGTTCAGGACGATGCCGCACGCCTCAAGGCGGGGGGCGTCTCAATGCTGACTGGCAAGAAGAATGCCGCCATCTAGCGGCCCATCGCTCGTGAGGGGCGTCTTGGATCAGCCCCGCTGTCGATAATTCCGCTCTTCAGGTCTTTGCGTACGAGACATACGCCTGCGGTTTTCCAGGTCAGGTCGGCGAGGCGTTCCACATCGTGGCCTCGTCCGGAAAGCGCATCGGTCGTCGCTTCATCTACCCGTCCCTCGACCGTCAGTTTGCCCGGATAAGCTTCGTGCGGCGAAAAGGAGTTCGGTTGACTGTGTGTCATGAAGCGTGGCGCCTCCGTAGCCTCCTGCGGCGTCATACCAAAGAGTTCCATATTCAGTAAAACCTGAACGTTTGCCTGGTTTTGGTTGTCGCCGCCAGGGGTGCCGAATGGCATCAGCGATTTCCCAGGGCGGATCGCGAGCGCGGGATTGGGGGTCAGCCGTGGGCGTTTGCCCGGACCAAGCGCCGATGCATGGTCGCGCACGGCCCAACTTTGTGATCCGCGCGCTGACGGGCAAAGGCCCGTTCCCGGAATGACCGGCGATTCGAACGTGACGTCCGACGGGTTCGAGGAAAACGCATTGCCGTGCTTGTCCACGACCGCGACGTAGGACGTGTCTGTTGGGGCGGGCGGGCTGCCGTCGGCTATCATCCGAACCGTGGGCGAAGGTGTGATGCCCGGGAAGGACCCCGCAGGTGGCAGATCCGGCCATGCTTCCTCAGCGCGGATCATGCGGCGCCTCTCGGCGGCGTATTCGTCGGACAACAGCCGCTGCATCGGCACATCGGTATGATTTGGATCGCCGTAATAGGCCTCGCGGTCTGCGAAACTGAGCTTGAAGGCTTCCGCCAGCGTGTGGATGTAGTCCGGCGAGTTATGTCCCATCGCTTTGAGGTCGAAACCTTCCAGTAGTTTGATCATTTGCAAGAGCACGGGGCCCTGACACCAGACACCACAGGAGTAAATGTCCATCGGGTCACCGCCGTTTTTGTAGGTAATTTTCTCCGGCGGTGCGAGCTCACTTTTGTATTCGGCCAGGTCCTCGGCGGTCAGAAGCCCTTCATTTTCCGCGTGATACTTTACGATTGTCGCTGCGAGATCGCCCTTGTAAAAAGCATCGCGGGCGGCATCGAGGCCTGCCTGTCGTCCGCCGCCATTGGCGGATTTTTCTTCGTCAGCCATGTATTGCAACGATTTGGCGAGGTCCGTCTGCTTGAATGACTTGCCAAGCACAGGGGGCGCATCGTCGGGGAGGTAGATCTCTGCGTTTTGCGGCCACATTCGGTAGACGTCCTGATGCGCTTCGATATAGGCCCGCATCATATCATGCATCGGGAACCCGTCTCGGGCATATCGGATGGCGGCGCTGGCAACCTCTTCGAACGTCATTGTGCCCCATCGGCCGAGCGCTTGAATATTGGCGTCGGGCGCGGCAGGCACGACGGTCCGCAGAATGCCGATAGGAACCTCGCCGAACTCCTGCACAAACCGGTCAAGAGACGCCCCTTTCGGCCATGGACCAACCCCTGTCAGGGTGAGAACCTGATCGCCGTCCGCGAGGTAGACCATAATCGGGGCGACGCCGGCGATTTGTACCATTTCGGACTGCACGACGCCGAGGGCCAAATTGGCGGCCACACCGGCGTCGATGGCATTGCCCCCCGCATCGAGGATGTCCATCGCCGCCTGGGTCGCGAGATAGTGACCGGCGGAGACAGCGTATTGCGTCCCCGTAATCATCGGCTGAAATGCGTTCATCGTTCGTGTCTCCGCGGCTTTTCGTTACCAGCCCATCACGCGCGAAGCGCGGCGGGCATCGGCTCCGCCC
>CAXGSZ010000024.1:0-12765 GCA_964012455.1 uncultured Alphaproteobacteria bacterium | reverse complement strand
CCAATCGGTACATTTCAGGGTCCACGCATCGGAGCCAATCCCCTACGCGCTCAATCGGTATACGTTTGAGGCGCGACGCCATTTCAGCATTCTCAACGACCGTCTCGCTGACCGCGCTCACATTCTCGGCGATAAATACACGATCGTCGATATGGCGGTATGGGGTTGGGCCCGACTAATTCCGAGGGTCCTCTCCGAAGAAGCAAAGTCGGACTTTCCGCACCTCCAGCGCCTGGTGGACCAAGTAACCGCGCGACCGGCCGGTCAACGGGCGATCGCATTCTCGCAAGAGCATGCATTCAAGATGACAATGGATGCTGAGGCCCACCGAAACATGTTCCCAGGCAATCCGCCGCTGAACAACTAACGAGGGAACGCCGTGGATGGAAACTCACCGACAAGACACGCGTCGGATATAGAGTGACAGCTGGCTACGATCGCGATCTGCGCGGCTACAGTGCCAATCCACCCGGCCCGAATGGGCACGGCGGCTTTCTTTACGACAGCGATTACTATGGCGACGAACTGCGGTTCTGGAAGACTTTCGACGGCCACACTCAACTGATCATCCCGTATTCTTTGACCGACAACGATGGTAAATTTGGTCGGCTGGCTCGGCACCGCGGATGACCTGTTCGCTCTCTTCCGTGGCGCCGTCAACATTCTTTACGAAGAAGGTGCCCAGCACCCCAAGATGATGTCCGTTGGGCTGCACATTAAATTTATCGGCCATCCGGCCCGCGCGATAGCACTCAAGAAATTACTCGACTATGTCATGGCGAAACCCGATGTGTGGATCACACGCCGCGTCGATATCGTGAAACATTAGGTAAAACCCACACCTATACCGTGAAAGGCCTAAACGTGTAATCGGCTATCGAACATCGCAGTCGAGGTCTACGCGATCCGCGCCGACAAAGCGCCGGTACCGTTCCAGTTCCGCTTCGAGTGACGCACATCTTCCCTTACCAAATTTGACCCCCTGCTCGGGCCATAAACCGGTCGCGGTTAATGTGCCATCCTTATGGATCATGTCGACCCGCCCAACAAAACGGTCCCCTTCTAATAGAGGAAAGACGTAATAACCGTAACGGCGTTTGTGCTTGGGCACGAAAATTTCAATCCGATAGTCAAATCCGAAGAGACGCGAGCAACGCTTACGATCGCGGATCAGCGGATCGAAAGGAGAGATTACACGGAGGCGGCTCGGCGGGTCGGCGAGATCACTTAATCTCTCTGGAATGTCCGGGAATGCATATGCCTTTGTCGGCCGGTGTTTGTCGCAACAATCGACAAACACCTCTATCAGTTCACCTGCCGTCAGAGCGGTGTTGCACCACGCTGCGGATTCTTTCGGCGTCAGCAAATCCCAGAATGCCGCAATCTCGCCTGTCGTCGCCGCTCCCAGACGGTCGAGTGCGGATCGGCAGGCCCAATCGACAAAATCCGCTTGGCTGACAGTCGCACTTCGGTGTTCTTCAGGAATGACGCGTTCGGTCAAATCGTAGACTTTTTGAAATCCCTCACGCGCAGCGATTGCGAGCCTGCCGGTTCGCCAATGATACTCAAGCGCGGTCTTCTCGGGATGCCAATCCCACCAGCCCCGCCCCGTCTTGCGCTGCGATCCGACGTCGCGCGCCATAGTCGGCCCGTCGCGCGCGACCTGTCTCAAGATAGCATCGAAGATTTCCTCGAAACCCTCATGCCGTGCTTTCCGCCACCTCGCCAAGAGCGCCTCCCTGTCGCGCTCAAAACGGAACCGCCAATATGGGTAAAACTCCATCGGTATGACAGAGGCGTCGTGTGTCCAATGCTCGAAAAGTGCACGATCTTTCTCCAGCAGACGTGTGAGCTGCCGCGACCGGTACGTCTGATTACGGGCGAAAAGGATCATATGATGCGCCCGCGCTACTGTATTGATGCTGTCGACTTGGACAAAGCCGAGCGACCGGATCAGCTCACGCAAGCCCGCATCCGTCAATTTGGCGCGCGGTTGCGCACACAACCCTTGCCGCGCCATGAACAAGCGCCGCGCATTCCGATTGCTGATCCTAAAAACCGTCATCGCGGACGACGATGCGACATCGAATCGCAAGAGGTCAATATTGATCAACGATGGCCTTGACCATTTCAGTGACCGGAAGACAATCATTCGCATGAGCTACAGAGTCGGAGTCGATATCGGCGGCACGTTCACAGATTTTTGCGTCTTCGACGAAGAAAGTGGTGCCGTACATACACTAAAGGTCCTCTCGACGCCCGACCGCCCCGGCCAGGAGGTGATTGACGGGGTCGATGCGATCGGCGAACGCTACGGCGTATCGCCGTCGGACATTTCTTATTTCACGCATGGCACGACGGTCGGCGTTAATTCCGTGATCCAGCGAAAGGGGATCAACCTCTGCCTGTTTGCGACCGCCGAATTCGAGGATGTACTAGAGGTCGCGCGCCTCAAGATGCCTGACCCTTATAATCTATTGTCGCGCCGGGCGCCGCCGCTGGTAAGCCGCGACAAGGTTTTCGGCATTCAAGGGCGGGTTCTATTCGACGGAACAATCGACACACCGCTCAACGAGGAGAGTGTCCGCGAGGCAATTGCCGGCGTCCGTGCGGTAGGAGGAGAAGGTGTCGTGGTAGCGCTGCTCCATGCCTATCGCAATCCGATACAGGAGCGCCGCGTCGTTGAAATCTTACGCCAAGAAGCGCCGGACCTCGCCGTCACCTGCGCATCTGATGTGTGGCCGGTGATCCGCGAGTACGAAAGGACCGTCACGGCGGTCGTCGCCGGCTACGTCCAGCCCCGGGTAGCCCATTATCTGACAGCCTTTCAAGAAGCGCTGGACAGTGCCGGCGTGCCCGCAGAACCCATGCTGACCAAATCGAACGGCGGCGTCATGACTGCGGAACTGGGCAAAACCCAATGCGCCCAGATGCTGCTCTCCGGCACGGCATCCGGTGTTATCGGAGCCGCCAGCGTTGCACGCGGCACGGGTTCACAAGCGGCGATGAGCCTCGACATCGGCGGGACAAGCGCTGATGTTGCCATCATCCGCGACGGAGCACCTCAATACGGTGTCGGTGAGATGATTGGCGAGTTTCCAATCCATATCCCAACCGTTTCCGTTACATCTATTGGCGAAGGTGGCGGCTCAATCGCCTGGGTGGATGCGCAGGGCGTTCTCAAAGTAGGACCCGAAAGTGCGGGTTCCTCGCCAGGCCCAGCCTGCTATGGCCGGGGCGGCAAACGCCCGACGATTACCGATGCCTTCGTCGTCAATGGCTATCTCGGCTCAGCCGCGCTTGGCTATAGCGCCGTCGATATCGATGTCCAACGCGCGCGCCGTGCTGTTGAAGATATCGCCAAATCCCTCGGCTGCTCTTGTGAAGACACGGCGGAAGCCATCATCAAAGTAGCTGTCTCCGGCATGTACCTCGAAGTCAGCAAGCTTGTCTCTCGGCACGGTATCGACCCACGCGATCTAGACCTGATCGCATTTGGCGGCGCCGGTCCAATGCTCGCCTGTTTCCTCGCGCGCGAACTTGGCATGCGACGTATCATCGTCCCACCGACACCAGGTGTCCTAAGTGCCTTCGGCGGCATAATCGCCGATATCAGAAATGACTTCATCCGCACGGTCTATGCTGATCTCGATGCGGATGTGACAGACACTCTGGCGTCAGCCACCGAAGAATTGCGCCTTTCCGGCCTTGCCTGGCTGCATGAGGAGCAAGGGTTTGACGGAACTCCGGTCATGCAATTCTCAGCCGATATGCGCTACCGGGGTCAATCCTACGAGATTGATACCCCGCTTAACGAGAGCTGGATTGCGGATGGTGATCTCGCGGCCATCACGGCCGCATTCCACAAAGAACACGAGCGGCTCTACGACCATGCGGATGAGACCGCACCGTTGCAAATCATCAACTTGCGTTTGGTGGTCTCCGGCGTCCCGCCAAAGCCGAAAATAGCGGCTTTAGAAGCATCAGATGTGCCTCCCGTGCCGACGGGGAGCACGGCGATCTACTGCGATGGCCGAGAGCAAACAGCAGAGGTTTTCCGGCGCGCGGAACTGCTTGCGAGTCAGCAATTTTCAGGTCCTGCTATCGTCACGCAGGACGACACGACAAGCTGTATTCTGGATGGATTTTCGGTCGGCGTAGACACGCTTGGAAATCTCATCCTGTACTCGGAAGGTTAAACTATGGCGATTGATAAGGTTACGCTCGAGGTTCTTAAGAACCACTGTGTCGCCGCCGCGGAGAGTATGGCCTACACACTGTACAGAACCGCGCATTCCACCTTCGTCAAGGAAACGGAGGATTTTACGACCGGGCTTACCACGCCGGAAGGGTTCACCTTTGCGACACCGACGGAACTTGGCGCAACATGGTTCGTGGGAATGAACTATGGCAGTGTTATTGAATCGATCGAACATTACGAGGACGGTGACGTCTGCGTCACCAACGATCCATACAGCGGTTTCGTCTGCACGCACACACCCGACATGCATATCTGGAAGCCAATATTTCACGATGGTGAAATCGTCTGCTTCGCAGTTGGGCATATCCACAACACCGATGTTGGCGGCGCTGTGCCTGCCAGCCTCTCGCGCACACTTTCCGAAGTCCATCAGGAAGGCATCCGCATACCGCCCACCAAAATTGTGCATGGCGGAGAGGTGAACCAAGAAGTCCTCGACATCCTGCTGACCAATGTACGAATGCCGGAGCAGAATTGGGGTGACATGAAAGCGCAACTCGCCGCCGTTAATACGGGCGAGCGCAAAGTTCTGGAAATGATCGAGAAGTTCGGTGCCGATACCTTCCGGCAAGGGATTGACGACTTGCTCGACTATGCCGAGTCACAGGCCAGGGACATCATTCGCGACCTACCCGACGGAGAGTACTTCTTTGCGGACTACATGGACGAAGACTCTGTCGATGGCTGGCCATGCCGTATCGCTCTTAACCTGATCATTAAAGGCAATTCCTGCACGCTCGACTTCGCCACAAGCGATCCACAACTCGAATCATCGATGAACATTCCGACCGGTGGTGAAGAGCGACACGTCATGATGCTCGTCGGACTGGTCTATGTACTCTACACGCTCGATCCGCGTCTGTTTCTGAATTCCGGCATAACTCGCGTCAGCCGCTGTATTTTGCCAAGCGGCACCATCGTCAACCCAGAATTCCCTGCGGCGGTCGGCATGCGGACGCTGTCTGCCATGCGATTGCAGGAAATCACGTTCGGCGCATTCGTGCAGGCTGCTCCGGATCGCCTGCCAGCCTCTCCCTGCAGCGGCGGTCCGATCATGAACGTGAACAGCGTGGATAATAGAAACGGTCGGCGTGTAATGGCGTCCATCGGTCCGATCTCCGGCGGTGCTGGCGGCAATCCCATCGAAGACGGCGCCGAAGGATCGGGTGCGAACGGATCTTTCCTGAAGAATACGCCGGTCGAAATCAACGAGGCGGAGGTACCGATAAAGATCCTGCGATACGGCCTAGCGCCCAATTCAGGGGGCGCCGGCAAATACCGCGGCGGCCTTGCGACCGAAATGCGGTTCCAGGCACAGGCGCCGAACACTAAAGTGACAGCCCGAAATCGCGACCGGACGCGGTTCCGGTCGTGGGGCGTGCTCGAAGGCAAGGCCGGCACCAATTCGGCATTCCTGCTCAACCCCGACAGCAATCACACTGTAAATCTAGGAAACACCGATATTTTGACGATCGGGCCCGGCGACGTTGTCCATGTCGCGGCCGGGGGTTCCGGGGGTTGGGGCAATCCTCTCGAACGTAACCCGGATGACGTCGTGCAAGACGTCAAATGCGGGTTTGTGACGCCCGAAAGCGCACGCGACACTTATGGCGTTGTGCTGGAGAACGGCAGCCATAACCCTACAGAAACGCAGAGATTGCGTGATACCCTGATATCGAACCGCGAGAACGGCGAAGCCTTCTTCGATTATGGGCCAGAACGGGACAAATTCGAGAGCGTTTGGACGAACGAAAATTACACGGCGCTTAGCGATCTGCTTGACGACCTGCCGGTCCACTGGCGGTTCTTCATGAAACATCGCATTTTCGAAGCCGTTGCCGACGATCCGGATGGCGGCTCGATCCGAGACCGGTTCGCCAAGATCGTCGAGGAATTCCCAGAGTTGTCTCGCGGTCTAGCATCGTAATCCCATCCGTTACAGCTCCGCACACGCTTGACGCACATGATGAACCTCGGTCAAGCTTCGCGAGCGTCCAACGCGACAAGAGGCATACATGCCAGGCACAATGCAACTAGGTCACACCGTCATTTACGTTAGCGATCTCGATACGTCGCGCGAATGGTACCGCCAGCACCTCGGCATGACCGTCGTGGTTGAAAGTCCCGAACGCAACGGCTGCTTCCTCTCTTTCGGTAAAAACGACCACGACATCGCCCTGTTCGAAAATCCCGTCGCCAAAGGTAAAGAGACCATCAATCACATCGCCCTGAAGTTCGATGGTTCTATCGCCGAACTCGCAGAATTCCGGCAAGGCCTTATCGACGAAGGCGTCAAAGTGCAACGCACCGTGGATCACGGCGTCTCATACGGGATTTATTTCAATGACCCGGATGACCATTGCTGGGAAGTCTTCGTTGAGCGGGAACGGCCCGAAGCGAACCGCGTCGATGCTATGCGCGCGACCGGCGCGATGTCCGATCCAGTGGATTTGGAGACCGTCGACGCCTGATCGCCCCTAATAGGTCGACAGCACACCCTTAACGACTTCAAACATACGATCCAGGTCAGCCTCTTCATAAATGAAAGCTGGCGACAGCATCAAAGTATCACCCGTGATCTTGACCAAGACACCCTTGTCATAGAGGTCCATCACCGCCTGATAGCCTCGGGTGCCCGGCGCACCGTCCGGCGCAAGATCAATCGCTGCCAATAGGCCGACACCACGCATATTGGTGATAATCGGCAGATCCTTGAGGTCGAAAAACCGGTCGAGAAACGGCTTTGAAAGCTTCTTCGCCCTTCCAAACATGTCCTCATTTTCGAAGATATCAAGCGTCGCCAGACCGGCCGCACAGGCTGCGGGGTGGCCCGAATAGGTATAACCGTGGAAAAAGTCGACGCCTTTACCGGGCGCTGCGTCGACAATGGCTTTGTATACGTGTTCGCCAACGCCAACGGCACTCATCGGAATGGCCCCGTTGGTCAGAGCCTTCGCCATGGTGATCATATCCGGTTGCACGTCATAGGTATTGGCCCCAAACGGATTACCCGTCCGACCAAAACCAGTGATGACCTCATCGAAGATCAACAGAATGCCATGCTCATCGCAGATTTCGCGCAACCGCTTGAGGTACCCCTTTGGCGGAAGATAGGCGCCAACGGAACCACCCACCGGCTCTACAATACAGGCGGCGATGGTGTCACCGCCGTATGTATCGCAGAGGCGCTGCAGGTCTTCGGCGAGTTCCACACCATGCTCGCCCGCGTCGCGCGCAAACTTGTTTTCAGGAATGTTCGTGTGACGCATGTGCACGACGCCTGGGATGCCGAGGCCGTACATCTCGCGGTTTTTGACCATGCCGCCAACCGAAAAACCGCCGAAATTGACGCCATGATAGCCTTTCTCTCGGCCGACCAGCCGCAGACGTTGCCCTTCACCCCTCACGCGATGATACAAAAGCGCGATTTTCAGAGTGGTCTCCACTGCTTCGGAGCCTGAACTGCCGTAGAACACATAATCCAGATTGCCTGGTAAAAGCTGCGAAATTCGGCGCGCCAGTTCGAACGCCGACGGATGCCCGTGCTGGAACGGAGGACAGTAGGACATCTCTTTCAATTGCGCGTGGACGGCATCGGCGATCTCGGTTCGGCCATGCCCCAACGGTGAGCAAAAAAGGCCGGACACCGCATCGATCAATTCATGCCCTTGATACGTCTTGTAGACGATGCCTTTGCCCTCGGTCATCATCCGCGTGTGGGTCGTCTTGAAATGCTTGTTCGATGTAAACGGCATCCAATGTGCTTCGAGATCGTTCGGCATAATACGCATGATGTTTCCTTTTGCATTCAACGGAACGCTTGGTCGGTCGGGTTTGGCTAAGAATGCTTGAATTGGCTCGCCGCATCCAGTCCCGACATCGCTTCGTCGGGGAAAATCGGCACTGGCAGCATGAATACCCCCATCTTAAGGTCGATACTCTATTATCGCGCAGATCCCAAAATATTCACCATGGACCATATACTGCTGTTCCTCTTCACGTTTGTCGTCGGTTGTTTCATCGGCGGTACGGGGATCGGTGGCGTGCTCCTCGTGCCCTACCTCGTCTTCATTCTTGGCGTGGAGGCACCACTTGCCGTCGCATCAACAATGTTTGCCTATCTCTTCAGCGGCGCGACGGCGACCTTTGCCTATGCGCGTCACGGCTCCATCCGATGGCCGATGGTTTGGGCCATTTGTGGCGGCGCGGCACCGGCCGCCTTTCTGGGATCGCTTATAGTATGGAGTGTGCCGGGTGAGTTTCTGCTCGCGGGTATCGCCGCACTGACAATCTTCTCCGGTGTCCGCACGCTCCGCCCCCCTAAGGGCGCGCGTAACGATAAAGAGGATATCGGCGCTCCTGCACTGATATCCGTGGGAGGTATATCTGGATTTGTGAGCGCCTTGGTGGGGGCAGGCGGAGCAGTCGTTGTCATTCCACTTCTGTTTGCCATGGGTGCACCCGCACTGATCGCGATAGGATTGTCCCAGGCCATTCAATTCGTCATAGCCGTTACTGCAACAGTCGGAAACCTTGCGGTCGGGCACGTCGATTTTGTCGTCGGTGGAATTTTGGCTGTCGCGATGGTGGCCGGCATCCTGCTCGGAACGCGCGTTGCTCATACGCTTCCTACAGACACTTTGCGCAAAACTGTCGCCAGCGTGCTCACATTGGTCGGCCTGTCGATCGCCTTCCAACTCGCGCGCGATGCGATAACTGGATAAACTCTTTCCCGGAGGATGGCCAATGAACCTTGCACTAGCGCAATCAACTGACTTGGATGACGAGAACCGGCGCGACGAAGCGCGGCAGCTACGCGGACGAATACGAAGCGGCGAGCATGACGGATTGACGACCGGGCTCGCGCCCGGAATGGTACAACTCAACCTGGCGATTCTGCCGCAGGATTGGGCGGAAGACTTCCAGCGGTTTTGCGAACTCAATCCCAAGCCTTGCCCTCTTGTATCGATGACCGATCCCGGAAACCCCATCTTCCCGTCAGAGATTGGCAAAGGTATAGACGTGCGTACAGATGCGCCGCGTTACCTTGTGTTTCGCAATGGCGTCCTGGCGGACGAGATCACCGACCTTAGTGATATCTGGCAAGACGATTTTGTCGCTTTCGGTATGGGGTGTTCCTATTCCTTCGAAGAAGCACTTGTCGCCGGAGGTCTTTCGCTGCGCCATATCGAGCAAGGCACGAAGGTTCCGCTCTACATCTCAAATATGGAGACGACACCGGCAGGGCCTTTCAAAGGGCCGACGATCCTCTCCATGCGTCCTTTCCTGCCTGACGATGCAATTCGGGCCATCGAGATCACGGCGCGATACCCCCGGGTACACGGCACACCGGTTCATTTCGGGAATCCGGAAATGATCGGTATCGACGATATCATGCAGCCTTATTCAGGTGTGCCGCCAGTGATGCATAAGAACGAGGTGCCCGTATTCTGGGCCTGTGGCGTCACGCCGCAAATCATCGTCGAGCACGCGAAGCCGCCAATTTGTATAACCCACAAACCCGGTCATATGTTGATTACTGATAGCTTGAATACCGAACTAACGGACTAGAATCCGCCGGCGAAAATCAGTAACTATCAACTCGGCATCAGCACCATCTGCGTCTGGGTCACCACGGCGCACAGCTTAGCGTCGGCACGTTTGATATCCGTGCGCCAGACCATCGTGCTTCTACCTTTGTGCAGCGCCGTCGTTTCGGCATAAGCCGTCTCTCCGTACGGAATCGACGACAGAAAATTCGTTTTACTTTCGAGTGTCGTTGTTCGCGCACCTTCCGGCAGGTTGAGAATACACGCAAGCGCACCGAGGTTATCAGCAAAGGCCATGATGGCCCCGCCGTGAAGAACCTCCGGTCGGGTGCAAAGCTCCTCGCGCACTTCCAGTGTCGCCTTAACACAATCCGGCGTCGCTTCGGTAACGACAATGCCCAACAATTTCGAAAACCCGGCTCTGCGAGAATTAATCAGCTCAACCGGGTCGATATCGAGACCACTCATATCAAGCCTCCTCAGACGATCCCAAGTTCGGAATATGGCTCGTTCCTTGCGACGCGGGCATAACCGAGCCTTGTCACATCCATTGTTGAATACGCACCGTCTAAAATCAGTTCCGCGAGAGCACATCCCGCACCGGGTGCTTGCATGATGCCATGGCCCGAGAATCCACTCGCGATAAAGACATTGTCCATGCCGTCGTCCCAACGACCGATTATGCCATTTTTGTCGAGCTCGTTGCGCTCGTAGTGGCAAGCCCAAGTCCGCTCGAGACGGAGCTCTTCCATGGCTGGCACACGATGAGCCAGTGCCGGCCAGACCTCACGCTCGAACCAGTCTGGTTCGTAGTTCCAATTGAACCCAGGCCCCGCATTCCAGTCCGGCTTGCCACCTGTGTACCCCATACCCTCGGGTCGGAAGGCAAGGTCGCTTTCGGTTTTGATGAAAGGAAGCGGCTCCAACTCCGCCTTGCAGCGGAAAAAATGGGTCTGGCGCGACATCGGACGGATCGGCACGTGCCAGTCTAGCATCGCCGCTACCTCACCCGACCAAGCTCCCGCGGCCAACACAAAACGGTCTGCCGTCAGCGTGTCTCCAGACCCAAGTTCTACCGACCGCGCGACGCCCCTATCCCCAATCCAATCGACGACCCGGTCTTTCAGGTATTCAACGCCGAGTGATCGTGCCTTGCGGCGGAATCCCATTAGTGCTGCATGCGGATCGACCCAGGCGTCGTCAGCAGTCAAAACACCCATATCAATGTCGTCGAAGTTGACCGAGGGATATCGTGCTTTCAAGTCCGCCCGCTCAAGTAACTCGGCGGAAACGCCATTTGCGGTTTGCGTCTCAAAATTGGCCCGCATCTGCGTGCCGTCTCCGCCATCGGATAGGAAGAGGTAGCCCTGCGGCTTGAAGGAGATTTCGGCACGCTCTTCATCGACCGCCATCGTCTCCGCAAAAGATTGATAAAACTCAAGGCCGAAACTTCCGAGCGCCACGTTCTCCGGCCGGCTGAATAATCGGCGCACACCACCTGAGCTGCCAGGTGTCGTAGCGAATTCATACGTCGGATCAGGCTCAATCACGACGACCCGGCCACCCCGGCCGTCCTTCGTGAGATGATAGGCAACACTCGAGCCGATCAAGCCGCCACCAATGATAACAATATCCGCTTGCACGAGACCCTACCTTCCGTGTCCCTGGCTCTGGGCAAAGGCATCTTCCCAATTGCGACCGTCAAACACCCGAATCTTATGTTCATCCGAATGCACGTCGCAGTCGTCCAGTGTATTGACGTTAACGACGAACATATCCGGCGCGGCGCGAGGATGTCCAAACGTGTGAATACCACAATCCGGACAGAAATAATGTTTCGCGATCATCTTATTGAACTGGTAAAGCTTCAGACGGTCTTCGCCCTCAGTGATTTGCAATTTGTTCGGGTGTACCCGCGCCAGAAGGATCCCCTTCTTGGTGCAGATAGAGCAGGTACAACGCGTGACTGTCGAAAGATCCGCTTCAACCTCAAATTTGATCGCGCCGCAATGGCAGCTACCATGATATGTTGTCATTCAACCGGCCCTCATATCTAGAATTTGTTGATGCAATGCGGCTGGGCATTCGACCCCTTCGGTGGCCGATCGGGCCCGGTTCGCGTAACGCCGATCACCTGGAAGACGGGTGCCGTCCTGCTCTAAAATTCGCTCAAACAGCGACTCAACCCGATGCAGGAACGTTTCATGGAATCCCTTCGGGTCAATCAGAATGAATATCTGACCCGCATTTGACGGACCCGCGTCATGCCCACCGAACGCATCAACTTGCTCTTGCGCTTCAAAGCAAAAATTACCACCGGTCAGTCCCGCCGAAAGCAATTCCACCATAATCATAATGGCGTTGCCCTTATGACCGCCGAAAGGCAATTGCACGCCTTCCAGCGCCGCTGCGGGGTCGGTTGTCGGATTCCCATCCTTGTCGAGCGCCCAACCTTCCGGAATTGAATGTCCATCGCGGGCCGCAACCTGTATTTCGCCTCGAGCCGAAGCACTGGTCGCATAATCGAAGACCATCGGCGGCTTCCCCTCTCGCGGGCAGGCGAAGGCAATCGGGTCGGTCCCAAAGAGCGCCTTGTCGCCGCCCCAGGGGGCTACAAAAGATTGCGACGTCGACATCGTCAGACAAATTAACCCGGCATTTCCAAAATGTTCGGCCTCCCACCATAACGCGTTCAGGTTACCGTTGTTGCGTATTCCCAGCGCGGCGATCCCTTGCGACTTGGCCTTCTCGATCGCCATAGGTTTACCGGCGACAATCGCAGGTGGTGAGAAGCCGTTCTTGGAATCGACGCTGACCAATCCAGGGCCCGCATCGCTCACCTCCGGAATGGCCTTCCCATCCATACGACCGCTCCACATCGAGGAGACGTAACCCGGCACCCGGAACAGCCCGTGCGAGTGGGTACCGTCGGCTTCGGCCTGCGTTACCACATCA
>CAXGSZ010000023.1:0-12787 GCA_964012455.1 uncultured Alphaproteobacteria bacterium | reverse complement strand
GACCGTATTGCCGCTGATGCAGTTCGTGAAAGCGGGCGTTCAGTGTCTCTGGTCCGCCGGTGATGTCTTGCCGCTCGAACGGAACCCGCAACTCGTAGCCCTGGCCCACGTAGCGCGCGTCCGCCGCAAATTCGAGCGCAAGCTCTTCCGGTTTATAGCCGAGGTCCGCGTATTCTGAATCCGCCTTTCCCTTTAGATCCTCGACGCGTAGCGCGAGATCCTTGGCGGATAAATGGGTCAATCGAACCGCGCCTTCCGGGCGAACGTAGTCGATCCGAATATCGGCAACGGCGAGGCCAAGGGCAGAGAAGATGCCCGGATGAGGCGGGACCAGGATGGTGTCCATGCCAACCTCGTCCGCAAGCGTCGCCGCAATCAGCGGGCCGGCGCCGCCGCAAGGCAGCAAGGCATAGTCGCGCGGATCGAAGCCCCGTTGCACGCTGACCCTTCGAACGGCCTGCGCCATGTTGGCGATCGCTATACGGTAAACCCGCTCCGCGAGTTCGACTGGCGTGAGGTTGAAGGTCTCGCATAGCTCGGCCGCGACAGCCTCTGAGCGGTCCGGCTGCAGGACGATGTCGCCCGGCAGCGGTGTCGAAGGATCGAGCAGGCCGAGTAGCAACATTGCGTCGGTCATGGTGAAGTTTTCCCCGCCCCTGCCGTAGCAGGCGGGACCGGGGTCGGCGCCCGCACTCTGCGGTCCGACCTGCAGCATGCCTCCGGCATCGAGATGAGCTATGCTGCCACCGCCGGCACCGATGGTGACGATATCGGTCATGACGACGTTGAGCGGTAGGCCGTCGACACTGAACTCGGATGTCCCTTTGACGGTAGTCTGGGGACGACCGCCGGTGATCAGGCAGACATCGCAACTTGTTCCGCCAATGTCGATGGAGATGACGTTGGGTACGCCTTCACGTTGCGCGACCTCGGCCGCTGCCGTAACCGCTGCGGCCGGGCCTGAGACGAACATATTTGCGGCCTTCCGCCGCGCCGTCCCCAACGGCACGACCCCGCCATTGGATTGCATGATTAAGGGTGTTCCCGTGATGCCGGCCGTCGCTGTCCGTTCGCCAAACCGTGCGAGGTAGCGGTCTACCGCCGGTCCTATATAGGCATCGATCAGGGCCGTGCTGGTTCGCTCGTATTCGCGGTGTTCAGGTGCGACGTCGGACGAAAGGGATACCCGGATGTTAGGATGCCTTTCCGCGATAATGCGGCCAATGGTTTGCTCGTGGGCCGGATTGGCGTAGGAATGGAGAAGGCAGACCGCGATGGATTCGAGGGAATGTTGGGCCACGATATCATCTATCAGCGTCGCTGCCGCCGCTTCGTCGAGCGGCATGACGATCTCGCCTGCGGCGTTCATGCGTTCGTCGACTTCAAGTACCATGTCACGGTCGAGCAAAGGCTCCGGCTTCCGATAGAACATGTCGTAGACGGTGCTCTTGTTCTGGCGCTGTATGAACAGTACGTCGCGGAACCCCTTTGTCGTGAGCAGGACCGTTCGTGCCCCCTTGCGCTGGATCAGGGCGTTGGCCGCAATCGTCGAGCCGTGCAGTAATTCAGTGATTTCGTTGGCGGCATGGCCCGACAAGTCGAGGAGCTGGCCAAGCCCGTCAACTGCTGCGACGCTGGGGTCAGCAGGAGTTGAGGGAAGTTTGTGGACCGTGAGCCGCCCGTCGCTATCCGCCATCACTAGGTCAGTGAACGTGCCGCCGACCTCAATACCCACAATCATAAAGACAACTCCAGAACTCCCAATTTCTTATCCCAAGATAGAGTTATACGCTGGGAAGCCTTAAACCAGCATTCGAACATTGTGGGGGTCCATCGAATCGGGCATCTTCCCGCGGTCGCATTCCAATACGCGAGAACCAGTGGATGCATTCCCTTTTCATGCTCGTCGATGGTTACCGTCGGTTTCTCGATACGCGATATCGCGAACAGGCGGACCTTTACCAGCGTCTCGGTGAGCACGGGCAATCACCAAAGGTCATGGTGATCGCGTGCTCCGATAGCCGGGTCGACCCGGCTTCGATATTCGACGCCGCTCCGGGAGAGTTGTTTGTTGTCCGCAACGTGGCGAATCTGGTGCCGCCTTACGAACCGCATGGCGACTATCATGGAACGAGCGCTGCGATAGAATTCGCTACCACCGGTCTTGAGGTTGAGCACATTCTTGTCATGGGCCACGCGCAATGCGGTGGCGTAAAGGCGTTCCTTAATGGTCTTTATGAGCCGGACCGGGAGAGCGCGTTCATCAGCCGCTGGATGTCGATCATGAATCCAGCACGTGCGGAAGCCCTCCGCCGCGCACCGCATAGCGATGAGGACGAGCTGCAGCGAGAGATCGAGTTCGCGGCAGTGCGTTGCTCGCTCGAGAATCTCGCGACATTCCCGTTCGTCAAAGAGCGGCTCGACGACGGCCGGCTCAAGTTGCACGGTGCCTATTTCGGCATCGCCACCGGCGAATTGCTAGGGTTCGATCCGGAAACGGGAAACTTCAGGCCCGTCAGTTAGTTCTAAGCCTGCAGTGCCTGTGGCGTGACGAACGTCTATACGGGTTGCATGACCGTACTCTCATCACTGGCGCATCAAGCAGGCGCTCTCCGATTTCGCCGACCGACCCGACGCCATATTTGAATCTTCGAACAAGGGGGCGCTGTGCCCCTTCGTTGCCCAAGGTATGGGAATTGCGATTATCGATCCGATCACTGCGGAGGCCTACACAAGCGGTGGTTTGTTGATTCGCCGTTTAAAGCCAGTAAACAGTTATGACCTGAAATTGACCTATCCGGCGAAGCAACCGCGGAGCGAACTTGTTCGTGCTTTCGTGGAGATCGTAACGCAGAAGCTGGAGCGGCTCTGACGTTGTTTATCGGCAAAACGCGATGGTGGGACGCGCTAGTCCAGTCTTTGCCGCACTTCCACGCCAACGTCTTCGAATCCAAATTTCTCGTAGAACGGTCGGTTTGCAGCGTGGCGATGTGTGATATAGAGACCCACTTCCACGCATCCGCGCTTGCGCGCGCCGTCTATCACCGCTTGTAGCAGTAGGCCCCCGCATTTTCGGTCGCGCGCTTTCGGGTCGACATAGAGTTCCTCGAGCTGACAGTACTCGCCGCCATATCGCACTGCGAGATTGAAGGATACGGTGGCGACGCCGAGCAAGCCCAGCTCGTTGTCCTCAGCAACATAGATCGCCCCTCGCTCCCGTGTCACCAGGGCGGCGAAGGTGACGTGCCAGTCGTCCTGCACCAGGCCGCCGTTCAGGATGCCGATGAAATCGATGCAGGTTCCTTGGTCCTCTGGGGTCGCGAAGCGGATTTTGATGGTCATCCGCCAGCGACACCCTGGGTGTTCACGTAGACGGAATAGAGCGACTGGCTGGCGGCCATGAACAGTCGGTTCCGTTTCGATCCGCCGAAGCAGACGTTGGCGCAACGCTCCGGCAGGTGGATGAACCCGATCCGCTCACCATCCGGAGCTACGACCAGTACACCGTCCAGTTCCGGCGCGCCCATGCCCCAGCCGCACCACAGATTGCCGTCGATATCGCAGCGCATCCCGTCCGGCGTGCCGACCGGTCCGGCGTCTATATGGACGCGCTTGTTGGAGATTGTCTTGCCGTCGCCATCGACGTCATAAGCCAGGATCTTGCGGTGCGGTTCGCTGCGCGATTCGACGATATAGAGGATCGATTCGTCGGGTGAGAAGCAGAGCCCGTTTGGGCCGAGGATGTCGTCGGCGACAACGCTCGGCTCGCCTGTCTCACCATCGACCCGGTAGACCGCTTGTGGCACTTCAGATTCCGCCTTATGGCCCTCGTAATTACCGAGGATCCCGAAGATCGGATCGGTGAACCAGATTGAGCCGTCCGACTTCACGACGACGTCGTTCGGGGAATTGAGGGATTTGCCGAGCCAGGTCTCCATCACTGGAGTGATGGTTCCGTCGATCTCGGTCCGCGAGACACGCCGGCCACCATGTTCGCAAGTGATTAGACGGCCCTGTCGGTCGCGGGTATGTCCGTTCGCGAAGTATGAAGGCTTGCGGTAAACGCTGACAGATCCTGTTTCTTCCTCCCATTTTAGGATGCGGTTGTTTGGGATATCGCTCCACAACAGGTAACGGCCGTCGCCGAACCAAGCCGGCCCCTCTGACCATCGGCAGCCGGTATAGAGCCGCTCCACGGCCGCGCTGAAAATTGTGTAGGGTCGGAAGCGTTCGTCCAGTATCTCGATGGCGGGATCAGGATAGCGGGGATGCTCCCGCCAACCGGCAGTGGTCGGATGGTCAGTGCTCATGCGCGCCTTTCCTTCGGGGATGTGAGATACCCTTATGGCGGCCTTTAACTTCGAAAGCACTGCCAACCGCATCGTTTTTGTAATAGGTGCCCTTGCCTTCCTGCTTTACGATGCCGGCTTTGCCCTTGTGAAGGAGGACACCGTCAGCGGCGGGTCGGTCGTCCTCACGCAACCAAAGGCGCAGCAGGTGCCGTCGCAATGCAGGGTCATTGGAATCCTCGAAGGCGGTCCGGGTGTGCAGGATCAGACAGTTGTTCACAAAAAGCAGATCGCCGGGTTCCATCATAAAGTCGAGGCGAACATCCGGGCGGTTCGATATTTCTTCCATGAAGTCGAGCGCCTCACGCTCGCCCTCCGACATCTCGACATGTCCTTCTTCCACGGCAAGGTTGATGTAACCGCGGATGAAGATCACCGAGGGGACGCCGTCAGTAATGGAAAAAATCGGGATACGTTCGCGTGTCACAATCGGCTCGCCCATGGGCTGCTCGCCAAATCGGTGATGATGAAAGCCGTTGTAGAGATGCGGCAGTAGGTCGGGTCGTTCTCTCAGCATGACGTTGTGAATGGTGAGGGCACTTGCGTAGCCGCTGAAGCCGCCTTCGATGGCAGGGCGGATACAGAGCATTGCGATGTGATCGGCGCGGTCCGTGTGCAACATCAATTCCCGGCTACTGCGGTAGGCGCGCTCCTTTGGGTCCTTATCGCCGATATTGATCACGTCGCCGACCAGGTCTCCCATATTGCTTTGCGAGACAGGCCGTCCGAAATGGCTGCCAAGACCGAGATAGATGAGCTTCAGGTCGTCGACACCGATCCGGTCTACCGGTACGCCGCGGAGCAGAATCATGCCGCGTCCCGTATGTACCTCGCGTCGCCAGTCGGCGAGGTCTTTAGTAATCTCGCTGAGTGCGAAGCTCTCGGGATTTAGGTCCGCGTGCCCGCCGCCCGTGGTTTTGAAGCGGGTAAGTTCGGCCTCAAGCGCCGTGATATGGTGCGGCTCGAGGTCGATTGCGAAGGCATCCTTGGTCGGGTAGTCGCCGGGCCGCCATGCGGCAGGCGAATCGAAAGCCTTAATCGCGGGTGCGCTCATTTTCGTCGTCCCGTTATCGCTGTGTCTCAGAATAACCTATCGGGGATCGGAACAAAAATCACGAAGGGACTGTAGACCGGTTTTCCGCCGTCGATCGTCCCACGATGCATTAACCGATGCGCGCCACTATAGTCCGTGTTGGCATAATGTTGAGTACAGCGATTATCCCAGAAGGGGGCGGGGTCCTTTTTCCAGTGAAAGCGGCAGGTGAAGTCCGCGCTTTCCAGAATCTCGACTTCCGCATAGTCGTCGAGGTGGGGCCAGGGGGTGCACCTGCAAGGTGCCCAATTGCCGGGCGAAGGCGACCTGCTGCGCTGGTGTCACGTCCTAGTCCCGAAAGAAGATCACCTGGTTCTCGATCAGTGCATCGCGCACTTCCTGAAACAATTGGTTACCGAGCGGCGCGGCCATATCGATGCCGGAAATCTCAGCGCCGAGCGACCCTGCGAGCGGTTTGACGTCGATCAGTTCATATTCCACGGTGTTTTCTCCTTCTATGGCAGTCCGGCACCGGGCACGTCGACACGACAATATTCGATTTGGCCCTTGCGCGATTCCGCGGCGATGGGACCGGAACTGGGTGCTGCACAAATATATAGAGTCTTCCGGTCCGCGCCGCCGAGCATGCAGGCGTAGGAGCCGAACTCGCCGGTGGAAATACGGTGGGTGACCTCGCCGCCTTCCTTCACCCGGATTGTCTCCTTGAGGCGCGGATCAGCGACCCAGATCGCGCCTTCATCGTCGAGACAGATGCCGTCCGGGAAGTTATTGCCGAGATCGGCCCACATACGCCGATTAGAGAGCCCACCGTCCGCCGCGATGTCCCATGCGGTGAGGCAGTTGCCCCGTGTCTCACCCACCACGAGGGTTTTACCGTCAGGAGTAATGATGCTGCCATTCGGAAACCGCAGACCGCTATCTGCGAGGTGCACAGAGCCGTCCGGGTCGACGCGCACCAGATTCGCGGTCTTCTCCTCGGGCTCGTTGTAATGGTCGTAACCGAAATTGCCGATATAGGCCCGGCCATCAGTGCTCACCACCATGTCGTTGCAGTGCCACGTCGCGATAGAGGACATGTCCGCGTACTCGGAGAGGGCCCCGTCTGCGAGGCGCATCAGTTTGCGGTCCTTCATCGAGACGATAAGCATCGAGCCGTCCGGTAGCCATCCGAGACCCGAGGGTTGTTCCGGTACTCGCGCGACATGGCTGCGGTTCCCCGCCGCGTCGACCTTGAGCACTTCGTGTGCGTAGAAATCGGATAGCCACAGATGGCCGTCCCGCCAGCGCGGTCCTTCACCGAAGTAGATGCCGTCTATGAGAATATTCCGTTCGGTCATATCGCGCTGCCTCCCAAGTCTTCTGACTGCCCTATATCAGATAGCGCAAAAAAGTTTTATATCCCGAGGGAGACGTTATGCGGTTGGAGAACAAGACGGCGGTTGTGATTGGTGGTGGGCAGAGTGGGGGCGCGACCACGGCCATCGGCAACGGGCGGGCGACAGCGATGCTTTTTGCGCGGGAAGGCGCGAAAGTGTTGGTGGTTGATAGAGATTTGCCGACGGCCCAGGAAACCGTCGACCTGATTACGGAAGAAGGCAACGTGGCGCGGGCTGCAGTTGCAGATGTTACCGATGAAGGTCAGGTCGCGGCGGCGGTCAACGAGTGCCAGAACGCCTGGGGGAGGCTCGATATCCTGCACAACAACGTGGGCATCAGCGTGGCCGGCGGCGACGCGCCGATAGAGGATATCACGACGGAAGCTTTCAACCTCCTGATCAACGTGAACCTGCGCGGCATGGTTTACGCGACGAAGCATGCGCTGCCAATCATGCGGAAGCAGCAATCCGGTTCAATCGTCAACATCTCCTCAATGGCGGCGTGGAGTAATTATCCCTGGGTCGGATACAAGACGACGAAATCCGCGGTGATTGCACTCACCGAGCAGACAGCGGCGCGAAATGCAGAGTACAACATCCGCGCCAACGTTATCCTGCCAGGCCTGATGGACACGCCCATGGCGGTCGATACCCGGGCGCGGGAGTGGAACAAGCCACGCGAGGAGGTCGCGGCCGAGCGTGATGCCAAGGTGCCGCTGGGACAAAAGATGGGCACGGGCTGGGATGTTGCCTATGCCGCACTCTTCCTGGCTTCCGACGAAGCGAAATTCATCACAGGTGTCTCTCTCAATGTCGATGGTGGGTCCAATGTGGTCTAACGGGCCAGGATAACCAACGGAAGGCAGGTAGGCATGCGCCTTGAAGGGAAGAAAGCGGTCGTGACCGGGGCTGCTATGGGAATTGGTCGGGCGATCGCTCTCGCTTTTGCGAGAGAGGGAGCGATAGTAGCGGCGGTCGATCTCGATGCAGCGGCGGCGAAAGAGACAGCGCGCCTTGCCGGTAAAGAGACTTTTGCGATTACGGCCGATATCAACAACTGCGCTTAGGTGCAGGCGATAGCGGCGACGGTCGCGGCGCGCTTCGAGACGGTCGACGTGCTCGTCAAAAGTGCTGGAGGCCGGATCGTAAAATCCTTCCTCAAGTACACAGAGGAAGACTGACGACGCATGCTCGACGTCAACCTCACCGGGCATTTTTTGCGTCAGCAAGCAGATCGTGCGACTCATCCTGAAGGCCGGTGGTGGGAATGTCGTCAACACCTGCTCCACCGTCTCGGTTCGAGAAAGGCCGAACCGCATCGGCTACTGTGCGGCCAAAGGCGGTTTTCTCACGTTTACCAAGGTGCTCGCGGCGAACCTTTCCGACAACAATGTGCGGGTTAATGCGTTAGCGCCCGGCATGATTGAGACCACAATGAACCAGGCCCTGGTGGACGATCCGGACGTGGGCGAGAAGTGGAACGGCGAAAACTTAGTCGAATGCTGTGGCCAGCCCGAGAATGTTAGCAAAACAGCGGTGTTAAGGCTTCGGAGGATTCGGATTTCATGATTGGCGCAATGCTACAGGTCGATGGCGGTGCGGTTTCGGCCTATATCCGCGCTGGAGAGATGGGGAGGCGGTAAGCTTTGCGATACGCTAGTCGCCGGTGAAGTTCGGCGCACGTTTTTCTACGAAGGCGGTTACGGCCTCTTGGCGGTCTTTCGTGGCGTTGGAGCTGATTTCATAGGCGATGGCGGCGTCCATCACGCGATTGGCGATGTCTCGAAGGACGAGATTGACTGCCGTCTTGGTCCAGCGCACGGCCCAGCGCGGATTAGCGAGGATCTTTCTGGTGATTTCGTCAGTCTTGGCGTCGAGCGCTTCCGCCGGAACCGCGTGATTGATAAGCCCCATCTCCGCAGCTTCCTTGGCGGTGATCAACTCACCCGTCAGCAGCATTTCCTTGGCGCGTGCAAAACCGATCAGCTGCGGCCAGATCACCCCGCCACCGTCGCCGGCGACGAGCCCGACTTTGACGTGCGGATCACCTATTTTGGCTGACGCATCGGCGACAATGACGTCGCACAAGAGTGCGATTGAGGCGCCGATCCCCGCCGCGGCGCCGTTGAGACGGCAGACGACCGGTTTTTCCAGCTCAAGTAGGCCGTTGACGATCCGCTTGGCCTCGTTAGCGATGCCCCGGAACAGATCGGTGTCGTCGATGATCGACTGGAACCAATCCATATCGCCGCCGGCACAGAAGGCACGGCCGGCTCCGGTCAAGATGATCAGGTCGCTTTCCTCATCTTGCTGTACTTCGTAGAAGACGCGGGCCAGTTCCTCGTGCATCGGGAAGTCAACCGCGTTCAATCGACCGTTCTCGATGGTGATGCGAAGCTCACGCCCGCGACGCTCGAAACGCAGCCGCTCGTAATTAGTGAAATCCATTTTCGCTCTTCCTTCTTGTTATTAGGTCACTTCCATGGGTTCTACGATCCGTTCCTTTCCAGCAAAACGAAACTGTAGGCCGGGCTGTCTCCGTCAGCCGGATGGTCGTCACGCGAGATCTCTCGCCACTGGGTGCGGTCGAAATTTGGAAAGAAAGTGTCACCCTCGATCGCCGCATGCACTTCCGTGAGATGGAAGCGCCTGGCGGCGGGAAGCGCATCCTCGAACAGCGTAGCCCCGCCGATCACAACGGCTTCTTCCGCTTCGGCGACGCGGGCGAGAGCCTCCTTAATCGAGGACGCCGTCTCGGCGCCGTCAGTCTGGAAGTCGGGGTTGCGCGTTATGACGATGTTGCGCCGCCCCGGCAGAGGCTTTGCGTAAAGCGAATCCCAGGTCTTACGGCCCATTATAACCGGTTTGCCGAGCGTGACCCGTTTGAAATGCTTGAGGTCTTCCGGCAGTCGCCAGGGCAGGTCGCCGTCGCGCCCAATGACGCTGTTCTCTGCCATGGCGACAATGAGGGTGAGGATCAAACTGCCACCGCTGCCGGGATGTGGGGATGAAAGCGATACCCTTCGAGCGAGAAATCGTCATAGACGAACCCGAAGATGTCCTTCACATCGGGATTGATCGTCATCTTGGGCAGTGGATAAGGCTCGCGGGCGAGCTGTTCGTCCGCCTGCTCGACGTGGTTCGAGTAGAGGTGAGCATCGCCGAGTGTATGGATGAACTCGCCCGCCTTAAGATCACTGGCCTGTGCCATCATCATTGTCAGTAGGGCATAGGAGGCAATATTGAACGGAACGCCCAGGAAGATATCGGCGCTCCGTTGGTATAACTGGCACGACAGTCTGCCGTTGGCGACATAGAACTGGAACAGGCAGTGGCAGGGCGGCAGTGCCATATTATCGACTTCTGCCGGGTTCCAGGCGGAGACGATCAAGCGTCGCGAATTCGGGTTTGTGTGAATTTGCGTCTGCAGGTTGGCGATCTGGTCGATGATCCCGCCACCGGGCGCCGGCCAGGACCGCCACTGCGCGCCGTAGACTGGCCCAAGATCGCCATTCTCGTCCGCCCATTCGTCCCAGATCGAGACGCCGTTCGCGTTGAGATACGCGATGTTGGTGTCGCCCCTAAGAAACCAGAGCAACTCGTGGATGATCGATTTCAAGTGTAGTTTCTTCGTCGTCACCATCGGGAAGCCTTCGGACAGATCGAAGTGCATCTGGTGGCCGAAGACACTGTAGGTCCCGGTGCATGTGCGGTCGTCTTTCCAAACGCCGTCCTGACGCACCCGGAAGAGGAGATCGAGATATTGCTGCATGTGGAAGAAAATACCCCACATATCGTTCGGTGTGAATTCTCTCTATCGCTGCGACTCGGAGAAAATTCGATAAAATTTTTCTGTGACGCTTGCCCCTTGTGCCCGCCCCGCTGTAGTTCCTATATTTCGAGTGCCGGGCAACCGGCTATAGCGCTAAATGGCCTTGCGAAATAAGCGGAGCGGACCCGGGGGCAGTACCCGGCGCCTCCACCAGTTTTGGGTCGGTTCGCATGACGGACCGTCCTTTATGGGGGCGAATCAGGATCGACGCACGTGGTAAAGGTTTGGCTTGCGCTCGGTATGGCACCGCCGTTATCGGGCCATGGCTATACATGCCAATGATAACTTTGCGGGCGAAGCCCGCCTCGCTGCCTAGTTAGCACTTAGCTAACAAGCAAGCGCGGTTCGGGGGGCACCGGGCAACAGAAGCCCCCCACTTTATTGCGCGGTATTGAGGTGGCCGCCAGTTGGGGAGAGACGACCAGGACATGGCCAAGGATATCCTGAACTACGAAAAGATGGTCGAACGCGCTTTGCGGAGCGTTGTTATAGATGCATTGTTGCAGGCCTCGGAATTCGGTCTCCCGGGGACGCATCATCTCTATATCACCTTTGCGACTGATGCTTCCGAGGTCGAAATCCCCGATCGATTGCGCGAAAAGTTTCCCGAGGAAATGACAATCGTGCTGCAACACCAGTTTTGGGATCTCACGGTCGAAGAAGAGCGTTTTCTGGTGACGCTGAGCTTCAACGATATCCAGGAACGTTTGGCTGTCCCGTTTGCGGCGATTAAGGCTTTCGCCGACCCGTCAGTAAATTTCGGTCTGCAGCTGAAGTTTGACGGGGAGGTTGAAGTACCGTCCTCAATTACCTTAAAGGGCGACGACGCGGCCGAAGGGGTAGCTGAGCCGCCGGCCGAACAAAAACTGGAAGCGGGTGATGCTGATGGCGCCAATGTTGTGACGCTGGATGCTTTCCGCAAAAAGTAACCACTCGGAGCAAAACATGGATCGGATCACGCTCGTCACCGGCGGCAGCCGGGGCATTGGTGCCGCAACCGCCCGACTTTGTGCGGCGGAAGGGCACGCTGTCGCTGTTAATTATTGCAACGATGCGGAGGCGGCAGCAAGCGTGTGTGCCGCGGTCGAGGCAGCGGGCGCCCGCGCGTTCCCGGTACGGGCGGATACAGGCAAGGAAGACGACATCTTGGCAATGTTTGAGGCGGTAGACCGTGAGCTCGGCCCAGTGACGGGGCTCGTCAACAACGCTGGAATCCATGGTCCGCGCGGTCGTCTGGATGCGCTCGGCGCAGGAGCCATCGCGCGCGTGCTCGATGTGAATGTCGCCGGTTACTTTCTGTGTGCACGGGAGGCTGTCAGGCGTATGTCGACCCGGCATGGCGGCATAGGCGGCGCCATCGTCAATGTGTCTTCTGGCTCAGCGAAGTTGGGAGGTCCGAACGAAGGTGTCCTCTATGCGGCATCCAAAGGAGCCGTCAACAGCCTGACGATCGGGCTCAGTCAGGAAGTCGCCAGAGAAGGTATCCGGGTCAATACGGTTGCCCCCGGTCTGACAGAGACTGACATGCCGCCGGCTGATAAGCTGGAAACGCTTGGGAAGAACGTTCCTATCGGGCGCACCGCGCAACCCCAGGAGATAGCCGAAGCCATTGTCTGGTTGCTGAGCGACAAGGCATCTTATACAGCAGGCGCGAATATCCGCGTCGGTGGCGGCCGTATCTAGGTTTATTCGATTTCCCCTTCGCCAAACACCATCTTGTGTTGCCACTCGACATGATAACTGTCGAAATCCGGTAGGTCATAGACGGGCTCGGTGGAGACGAAGCGCGGGACGTTGGCTTGCGTCCAGATATCGGCGAATCGGGCATGCGGATTTGCGGCCGTTATAATTGCTGAAAGTATGCCGGAGAACAGCAGGATCGGCATAAGCAGTAGCCAGCGGGTTTAGGGCTGCAATCCGTTCGGAAAGTCCGTTTCATTGTATGTCATGTCCAGTCGTCGCCTAAAGTCGTTAACCTTTGGACGTGTTAGGTTGTGATGACGGCGCCGGACCAATAGATGTCGGAAATACACCGCGATTTAAATTTGCGTGAAACCACGTCTACTGCCCGGGAAGGTTCAGTATGCGGGCATCGCAGCCCAGCAGGCCTCCGGACCACCTTTTCTTGACTTTCGCCCCAAGTCGCCGCTTCCTGGGTCGATTAAAATTGGGTTGA
>CAXGSZ010000022.1:0-12845 GCA_964012455.1 uncultured Alphaproteobacteria bacterium | reverse complement strand
CGCTTTCTCGCCGATCATGATTGTTGGTGCATTGGTGTTGCCAGAAGTCAGGGTCGGCATAATTGACGCATCCGCCACCCGGAGCCCCTCCATCCCGTGCACACGCAATTGATCGTCGACCACGGCCATCGGATCGTTTCCCATCTTGCAGGTGCCAACCGGGTGATACGTCGTCTCCGCAGTGCGGCGGACCCAGTCCAGAACCTCTTCGGCCGATGCGATGTCCGGCCCCGGTGTCAGTTCCTTTGTTACAATGCCTTCTAGCGGAGGCGATTTCATTATGTTGCGCAACAGCTGGGTGGCTTCGAGGGTGACGTCGCGGTCGAGTTGCGCGGAGAGGAAATTGAAACTGATCGCCGGCGGCAGCGCCGCATCAGCCGACGCTATGTGAACGCTGCCGGTGCTCTCCGAACGCAAAATATGGGTAAAAGCGCTAACACCCGATTCCTTTTCCAGCGTGAAATTCGGTCCCATCAGGAACGGTACCCAGCCAATCATCGCATTCGGCGCGTCGAGGCCTTCACGTGTGCGCACGAAAGCGCGGATCGGACCAGATGACATGCCGAGAAGCCCCTTGTCCGTCGTAGCGAACTTCAGCGCCTGCCAGACGAGCCGGATACCCCGGCCATGGACATTATATGTGAGACCCAGTTCCCGCGGTACAGACCAACGGAATCGTGGTGCGAAGTGATCGCGCAGGTTCTCGCCGACCCCCTGCAGTTCGTGTCGAACGTCGATACCGTGGACCTTCAGGACGTCGGGTCGCCCGATCCCGGAAAGCTCCAACAACTGAGGTGAATTGATCGTACCACCACAGACAATAACCTCCCGGCTGGCGCTGGCCGTCCTGGTCATGCCGTCCAGTGAATATCGGACACCGGTGCACCGTCGCCCGTCCAGGACCAGCGCCTCGGTCAATGCATTGGCCTGGATTTTTAGGTTCGCGCGGCCGCGCGCCGGATCGAGATAGCAGTACGCGGTGCTCATTCGCCGGCCGCCCCGAATCGTCGTCTGCGTCATGCCGATGCCGTCCTGACGCGCCCCGTTGTAATCGTCGGTATGCTCAATTCCGAACTCGCCGGCGGCTTCAATGATATGGTCGTAGAGCGGTCCAGATTCGACATTATCGCTGATCTTCAGAGGGCCTTCACTCCCCCTATACTCAGGGTCTCCGTTGCCGTTATAGGCCTCCATCTCGCGGAAGATCGGCAACACATCGCGATAGCTCCAGCCACGGTTTCCGAATTGCGCCCACAGGTCGTAATCCTGTGCTTGGCCGCGGACAAAAACCATGCCGTTGATGGAACTGGATCCGCCGAGCAATTTGCCCCGCGGCACCGGAATGCGTCGCTCAGCCGCGCCCTTGTCCGGTTCAGATTCGTAGAGCCAATTCGCGGCCGGATTGTCGATTAGTTTTGCGAAGCCTACTGGAATTCTTGACCAGGGATGACTTTCCCGTCCCGCTTCCAAGACCAACACCTTGTGCGTACTATCCGCGCTCAACCGGTTGGCCAGTACAGAGCCAGCGGACCCGGCCCCGACGATAATGTAATCGAATGTTTCGTCGCTCATTTTCTTTACCTTCGCCTAAGCCGCCGCCAACACCATACGCGATGCTTTTTCGCCGATCATGATTGACGGCGCATTGGTATTGCCCGACGTCAGGGTCGGCATAATCGACGCATCTGCAACCCTCAGGGCCTCTATACCGTGCACCTTGAGCTGATCGTCAACCACGGCCATCGGATCGTTCCCCATCTTGCAGGTACCAACAGGATGATACGTCGTCTCCGCATTGTGCTTGACCCATTCCAACAGATCATCTTCGGACTCCACATCGACACCGGGCGCCAGCTCGTCGCTGTTCACGTCCTTCATCGGGCCGGCGTTCATGATCCGCCGCGTTATCCGCATCGATTCGAGAAGAATATCCCTGTCACTCTGCGCCGACAGGAAATTGAAACGGATTTCGGGCGGCTTGCCAGGATCATTCGACGCGACGTGTATACTCCCGGTACTGTCTGATCGAAGCACATGCGTGATGGCCGTAATGCCAGAGTCCTTGTGAAGCTGAAAGTTCTCATTGGCGAGGAAGGGGATCCAAGAAATTGCCGCATCCGGCGCCTCCAAACCTTCCCGCGTACGCACATAGGCTCGGATCGGCGCCGCCGGCAGACCGAGCAACCCCTTATCGGTCAGTGCGTATTTCAACGCCTGCCAGACGAGACCGAGGCCGCGACCCTTATCGTTATAGGTCAAGCCCAGTTCCGGTGGCACGCTCCATTTCATGCGCGGTGAATAGTGGTCGCGCAGGTTCTCGCCGACGCCTTTCAGTTCGTGCCGGACATCGATTCCCAACTTCTTCAGCCGGTCCGCCTGTCCGATGCCGGAAAGCTCCAAAAGTTGTGGCGAATTGATCGAACCCGCGCTGACGACCACCTCGCGACGCGCCATCGCTTCCCTAACCTCACCGTCGATCCGGTATCGCACACCAGTGCAACGGTGGCCGTCGAATGTCAGGGCCTCTGTCAGGGCATTGGCCTGAACCTTGAGGTTCGAACGGCTGCGCGCCGGATCAAGATAACAGAAGGCTGTGCTCATCCTACGACCGTTCCGGATCGTCGCCTGGGTCATGCCGATCCCGTCCTGACGGTCGCCGTTATAGTCCTTCGTATATTCGATACCAACTTCTGCGGCGGCGGCGATCAACTTGTCGTAAATCTCGCCACTTTCGATACTTTCATTAACCTTGAGAGGCCCTTCACGACCGCGGAACTCATCATCGCCGTCGCCGTTGTAACTTTCCATATCCTTGAAGATCGGCAACACGTCGCGATAGCTCCAGCCGCGATTACCGAGCTGCGCCCAGGTATCGTAATCCTGTGCCTGTCCACGCACGAAGACCATACCGTTGATCGAGCTGGAGCCGCCGAGCAACTTGCCGCGCGGCACCGGGATGCGCCGGCCACCGGAGGCCTCCTCGGGTTCGGAATCGTAGAGCCAGTTCGCCGCCGGATTCTCGATCAATCTCGCGAACCCTACCGGGACTCGCGACCAGGGATGACCCTCCCGGCCTGCCTCCAGGACCAGCACCGAATTCTGGCCGTCGGCGCTCAACCGGTTGGCCAGAACCGAACCAGCCGAGCCCGCGCCTACAACGATGTAATCAAACGCTTCTGCCAACATCGCTCTACCCTCCGTCCTCTTCCGGCCACACCTCGTCCAAATTGCGAAATGCGGACGCAGCGACCGGCCAGCCTGCATAATGCGCCGCATGTATGATCATCGCCTCGAGTTTTCTGCGAGGCACACCGAGTTCCTTGGCCGCCTTTAGATGAATACGCTGCTCACCTTCTCGATTAAGGGCGACAAGTATGGTGCAGGTCACAAGCGACCGTTCCCATAGCTCAAGGTCCTCGTCCTGCCACAGGTCGCCGAAAACGTTCTCCAGAGTGTATTTCTGAAACTTCTTCGGGACGCGAAAAGGCGGCGGACCATCTTTCAGAATTCGGCGGGCCAGGGCTTTGCCTTTCTCACGGCGATCGTTTCTGTCACTCATCCATCAATCCTTTGAAGGTAATTCGAAGCGGTAATCGTTTGAGGCCCAGCAGCCGGTTGTTCGGTAACCACTGCAGTGGACCATCGGTCTCAAAAGTGGCAATCCGCTCAAAGAGTGCGGCGAGGCCGACTTTCAGCTCTAGCCGGGCAAGCGCCGCGCCAAGGCAGATATGAGGCCCGAACCCGAAACCGATGTGACGGTTTGGCCAACGTGCTACATCGAATGTGAAGGGGTCTTCAAAGACCCGTTCGTCGCGATTGGCAGACATTTCCCAGACAGTCAGCTTGTCGCCTTCCTTCAAGGACCGCGCCCGAAAGTCGATATCCCGGGTCACGGTTCGGCGCTTATAGATCGATGGTGTTGTCCAGCGCACGATCTCCTCGATGGCTGAGCGCATCAATGTGGAGTCCTCGCGGAGTTTGCTGAATTCATCAGGATGCTCGATCAGACTACGGAGGCCTGCACCAAACGCATTCCGCGTCGTCTCCGCGCCGGCGGGAAATAGCAAGATAAAGAAGTTGACCAATTCCTCATCTGTAAGGTGTCGACCACCTTCGTCGGCCAGTTCTGCATGCACAATGGTGGTCAGTATGTCGTCCGCAGGATGGTCCCGTTTCTCGGCGATGATTTCGCGAGCGTAGACCTGAATTTCCTTGATGTATTCGATCGCGACGACATTCGGTGAATCCGCCTCGAGACCGAGCTCTATCAGGTTGCAAAGACGCGTACGGTCCTCCTGCGGAACGCCCAAGATCATACAGATCGCCTGGAGCGGGAGTTCTCGCGCGAAAGACTGGACGAAATCAAATGCCACCCCTTCCGGAAAGGCGTCGATTAGCGCGTTCGCCCGAATGAGAAGATCATCCTCCAGCTGCGCCAAGGCACGGGTTGTAAAACCTTTGTTTACAAGTTGCCGGAGCGTTCTGTGTTGCGGATCGTCGGTATAGTTTAGGACCTTTCCCGCCGCGCGCTCGTCTTTCAGCGTTGTGCCGCCGCCCGTGCGTTCCCCACCAGTATTCGAGGAAAAGACGTCCGGGGTGCGTAACACTTCCATGATGTCGTCATACCGGCTAACGACCCAGAACCCCTCGCCGTCGGGGCTTTTCGGCGTCGGCTCATGCCAGTGCACTGGATCGTGTTCCCGCAACCAATCGAACGTTGCATGCGGGAACCCCTCGCCGAAAGCGAGGTTGTCCGAGAGATCCACCGCGCGGCCCGACACAGCGGACGCTTCCTCTATGCCGCGCCAGGTTGAATGGCGGCCAAGATGCGCGGCATCGCGCCGCCGGCGACCGCGATCAATTCATCCGGTGTCCGGTTCTGGATTGGATGCGGCACCCAAACGACCTCCGGATTGAAGCCGAGGGACTTGGATTGCGCGGCCGCACCGGGTTTGAACTCAACCGTCGCGATGCTGCAACCAGGAACGCCACGTTTGTCGAGGGATGCTAGGTCATGCAAACTGCACGACGTACAAGACCCTCAATCGGCAAGACCGACGATGGCTACATCGCAGCGTTCGACCATCTCCTGGATTATCGCTTCTGGTGCCGGACGGGTGTAGGTCGGTTTCCGGAAACGAAGCACACTAAGCCCGCCGTCGGACAGGCTCTTGGCCACCGAATCTAAGAACTCGTCGCTTCGTTCCTTCGATATCGATAGCAGCCCGATTGTCGCCGTCGACAAATCCTTACATGGCGCAAGGCGTTCGCGCAGGATGGGCGAAATCTCCGCCGTCGGGTCGCGCATGACGTAGGGTTGGTTCCTCATGTTCCTACCTCCTCGGATACGATTTTGATTTCATCGACTTTTCTTTGCGCAGGCCAACCACCGATAATGGCCGATTGTCCGGCCCCTTTGCCGCCCGCACGGACCACCAAAAGCCCGTCTTCCTCATGGAACTTATCGACAATTTCCTCGGCGCGCGTGGGGTCAATTCCTTCCGATACACCATGTGCGCCGCGAATGAGATCATGACCGGGCCGCTTCAGCGCGTCCCGGAGGCCCGCCTCGAGCTCGTGTCGCCCCCAGCCATGCTGCTGAAAGATCTTGTAGTGATCCGGACAAAGAACCAGCATCGCTTTCGACCATTGGCAAACCTTCGGATGACAGACAGAAAGCAGACTCATCGCAAGTGACCGGGAGACCTCTTCAGGAGTCCGTGAATGCCAGGCAACGCAGCCCTGCACACCGTCGCCATGGAAAAGCGTTACCGTCGACGTGCCGGGCTTCGCTCCCCGCGCGACATTGAGCGGCACCCAATCTTCGTCATCCTCGTCTTCCGCGAAACAGAACGTATATTTGCCTGGGTTTCCGAGGACCGAACGGTCGATCTCCTGCGGAATGCCGCCGCCCATGTTGCGTATTAACAGCTGTAGCGTCCGACCGATGGCGGCGTTAGCCCGATTGCCCTGGCCGAGGGCGTTACCCTTCGAGTTCATGCCGATGCGTTTTGTGATAGGGCCGTTCACGATCACAACAGGTCCGGCGAAGCCGAGCGTCGCGAGCAAACCGTGCATCGAGAATTGCGGCTTCAATGCCGCTTCGACGACGGCGAGGACGACCGGCATGTATTCCGGGCGGCAGCCGGCCATGACAGCGCTGATCGCGACTTTTTCAATTGTGCATTCCGCCAGGTTCGGCGGAATTAAGCCAATGATCTCGTCTGATTTCCGTTTCGTTCCGGATAGCATCCGTGTGATGCGCAAATCGGTTGGCGGGATAATCGGCAGGCCGTCCGTCCAACCCCGGTCATAGGCGACCTCCATCGGGTCTTCCATCTCGCAGACTTCGACCTCGCGGGAGGCTAGGTGCATACCGCCAAACTGCAGCGAAAGACGTTCCGGCATGCCAAATTCGGCCGAGCGCGACCCACAGCCCGGTTTAAAATCCGGCAATCCCGCGCCCAATCCGCCCTGTCCGGTGATGCGCTCCCATTCAGCCCGGTCCCATCCTTCGGTCCGCTCGACCTCATTGCCGTCCTCGATGCGAATGACCGTCGGAACGACTTCGATTTCCCGACGCCACGATTCTTCGAGGCCTCTATCGTCGCGGGCACCTCCCGCTTCTTCCGGAAACTTTGGATCGTCCTGACTATAAAGTGTCAGCGGCAGGGAAGCCTTGAGGGACGCGAGCACAGGCTCAACCATCTGGCAGGTCTCACAATTGCGTTTGACGACGACTAGAAATTCCATGCCGACGACGCCTGCTCTCTAGTTACGATCCCAGTCAAAAAGCGGTGTCTCTTTCGTTTTAAACCGGCGAACCGCCTCACGGTGGAACTCCGTCTCGCGGACAAGCGATTGACCCATCGCTTCCATCTCGAGAAGCGTACGGAAATCCTGATTGTGTGCTTCGTTGAGAATGGTCTTCGCCATTCCGATTGCCGAAGTTGAAGCATCACAGAACCGACGCGCAAAGGTGCGTGCTTCTTCCATCGCGGTGTCTTGCCCGACAACGGTATGTACAAGGCCGAGTTCTTTTGCCTCCTCTGCCTGCACACGGCGTCCCGTGAAGACGAGCTCCTTCGCGACCTGAATGCCGACAAGCCGAGGCAGAACAAAAAATCCACTCCAGTCGGGAATCAGACCGATCTTCGCGAAGGCCTGAGTGAAAAACGCGCGCGGCGTCGCCAAGACGAAATCGGCGAGCAATGCTAGATTGCAGCCAGCGCCCGCGGCCGCCCCGTCGACGAGGCTGATAACGGGCAGCTCCAGATGGACAATATCGTAAATTCGGTTATGCCCTGAACGCATGCGATTGCGCTGTTCCATTGGCGTCATCTGGCGGTTCGCCATGCCTTTGACGTCGCCACCCGCGCAAAAGGCGCCGCCGGCGCCGGTCAGGATAACGGCTTTTACATCGTCGCCCGCACGTTCCTTAATATCCTCAAGCGCGGTACTCAAGTCCTGCCGCATTTCCGTACTGAGAGCGTTTCTAGCCTCCGGTCGATTCAAGGTGATGGTCGCGATCTCCTCGCTGACATCGTACAGAATATGGCGGTAAGTCATGCTGTTCCCCCGTGCTCGCGGCTTTTTACTGTGTAAACAGAAGTAGACGCGGCGCGCGGCAAGGCGAGCGCGGATGCGGATTATGCAAAACGTACTATAGTTAATTGCCATAGACGGTTTGGATTCAAAGGAATTGGACATGACACGCGAAGTCATTCCCAGCGGCGCGGCCCTCGGCGCGGATATTCAGGGCATCGATTTCTCAAAGCCCCTTAATGACGACGACCGGGCGTTCGTTACACAGGCTTGGAAAGATCATTTGGTGCTGCGATTCCGCGATCAGGATTTGGAAGACGAGGACCTGATTCGCCTCGCCGACGAGTTTGGTGGCGCTCAAGTCGCAGGATCCCGGCAATATTACATCAAAGCCGGGTACGATACGAAATCGGGACGGGTGTCCAGCTTGCCCGGAATCACTATCGTTTCGAACCTTGATAAGGACGGAAAACCAGAGAAGGAAAATTCTGGTACCGGCAGCAGTGAGCTGTTCTGGCATACTGACAATTCTTATGTCGATAATCCGCCAAAAGGCAGCATCCTTTACGGAATTCAGGTGCCCATCAATGGCGGCGGCGATACATCTTTTGTCAATCAGTACGCGGCCTACGAAGAGCTGTCCGATGCCATGAAGAAGCGCTTGCTCGCAATGCACATCCGCCACGACAACAGCCGGAACACGGCGGGCGGCACACGCCCCACTGCCAAGCGCCCAACGAAACGCGAAGAGGTCGATGGCCCCACTCATCCGATCGTGCGCAAGCACCCGGACACTGGTCGGAATGCGCTGTACCTCGGCCGGCGTTACGCGCCGCCGTCAAGTTACATCGTGGAACTGCCGCAGGATGATAGCGAGGCGCTTCTCGACGAGCTTTGGGCCCATGCGACACAGGACAAGTTCGTATGGACCCAGGTTTGGCAGCCGAAGGACGTCATTATGTGGGACAACCGCTGCACCATGCACACCCGCAATAAAATCGACCATACGCAGCCGCGCGAGATGCACCGCAGCCTAATAAAGGGCGAGCCCATAATCCCGGCAACCGCTCCGTAGTGTTTGGACGTCCGGTTGGCCAGGTGGCAGGACAAGGGTTACCGCCGTGCTGACCTCAAGGGCGCTTTCGAGCGAAATCGAGCCACCGTGCATTTCGGCGATCGACTTCACAAGGTAAAGCCCGAGGCCGCACCCCTTGTGAAAACGGTCTAGGATATTGCTGACCTGGGTAAATGGCTGCAGCACTTTGTCGTGATCCGTCTCTGTGATACCAATTCCGGTGCCCGAGACCGAAATTTCCGCCCTTCCCTCACGCGCCAACCGGCATTACATCAAGAATACGCCTTTACCGGTTGTTTGCGTGTCAAAAAGGTTATAGGCCTCTTCCGCCTGGTTAAGCGTGAACTCATGAGTGAAAAGCGCGTCGACGTCGATTTTGCGATCGGCGACGAACTCCGCACAGTCCGCCTGACCGTTCTTGCTGAACGTCCATGACCCGACCAGCTTCACCTGGCGTCGGATCAGGTCATTGGAGACGTCGAGGGTTACTTCGCCGCGTTCGCCGACATAGCAAGCCGTCCCCCAAGTGCGCACAGAACGAACCGCAGCTCGCCGGGCCTCGGGGTTGGAACTGCAATCAAGTGTTTTCTGTGCACCCTCACCATGTGTCAGATCGCGAATCACCTCAACAACATCATTCGAAAGGGGGTCCACGACTTCGTCGGCACCGAACTGCGTCGCAAGCTCACGGCGTTCCTCACTAATATCTAGCGCGATCACCCGTGCGCCCATGGCTTTCGCCAATTGCGTCGCGCTGAGACCGACCGGCCCCTGCCCAAAAATCGCAATCGTCTCGTCACCTGCGAGGTCGAGCCTTTTCAGCGCGCCGTAAGCCGTCCCAGTTCCGCAGGAAATGGCGGCACCGGCCTTAAACGACAGCTTCTCCGGCAGTTTGACGACCGTATGGGCAGGAACTTTCATGAATTTGGCGTGCGCACCGTCACCCACACCTCCAAAGACAATTGCGCCTTCCAGGCACATTTGCGACCACCCATCGCGGCAATGCTTGCATACGCCACATCCGCTGTAGTGGTGGTCCATAACCCGATCGCCGACTTTGGCGAGCGACGGCGGCACAGCACTGCCTACCTCAGCGATGACACCACATGGTTCGTGCCCGGCAATATTGAGTTTTTCTTTCTTTGGTCCTCGATACTGATGCAGATCACTGCCGCACATCCCGGACGCCTTGATCTCCATGACGACCTCGTCGGGCGCAGGGGTCGGGTCGGGAACCTCCATGAGATCGAGCTTCCGTTCGCCTAAAAACACAATTGCCTTCATATCCGCCTCTTCTAAACGAATTTAGCCGTTTTAATAAAACTAGGTCCGCATTCCGACGTGTCAGCACGCCGACTGGCCTATATCTTAAGGACGTGCAAAATGGCGCTGGAGACTCTGGCCGAATTGAGGGATAGAAGCATGACTGGCAACGGTAGATTGCCGCTTTCGCGGTTTAAGGTATTAGATTTAACGGCACATCGGGCGGGCCCGACCTGTGTGCGCCAGCTGGCCGATTGGGGTGCCGATGTTATCAAGATCGAAGCGCCAAACCGTATCAACAAGGACAAGGGCGGCATTATCGGGGCGCGCCATGGGTTCGATTTTCAGAACCTGCATCGCAATAAACGTGGCCTGACGCTAAACCTCAAAAGCGACGAAGGAAAAGAAGTTTTTTTCAAATTGGTGGAGCAATCTGACGTCATCGTCGAAAACTACCGCTCGGCGGTCAAACACAGGCTCGGCATCGATTACGAACCCTGCGCCAAGGTCAATTCGCGCATCATCTACGCGAGCATCGCCGGCTTTGGACAAGACGGTCCATACGGAAAACGCCCGGGTGTCGACCAAATCGCACAGGGCCTAGGGGGCTTGATGAGCGTCACCGGTATGCCCGGCCAGGGCCCTGTCCGGGTGGGTATTCCCATCTGCGACCTGACGGCGGGAATGTTCCTGGCACAGGCGGTCCTTATCGCCCTGCTCGATCGGGAGGTGACCGGTGAAGGTCAGTGGGTGCACACCTCTTTATTGGAGTCTATGATCCAGATGATGGATTTCCAGGCGTCACGCTATCTGGTGAAAGGCGATGTCCCGAAACAGGCCGGGAACAACCACCCGACAAGCATTCCTACCGGCGTCTTCGAGACAGCTGATGGTCATATCAATATTGCCGCCTCGGGCCAGACACTGTTTCAACGATTCTGCAAGGCGGCAGAACTCGACCACCTTCTTGAAGATCCGAAATTCAAGGAATCGGAAAGCCGCTCGAAGAACCGCGACGCGCTGAACGGGCTGATCAACGACCGCATTCGGCAGAAGGCAAGCCAATATTGGGTCGACCTTCTAAATACCGACGAGGTGGGTGTGCCGTGCGGTCCGATTTATACCGTCGACCAAGTCTTCGCCGATCCTCAGGTTGAGCACCTGAAGATGGCGAAGACGCAGCAACATCCCACACTGGGCGACATCAAACTGGTTGGCCAAGCGATCAATCTCACCAATACACCCGAGCCTGAGGAATTCCGCATACCGGTCCCGGAGCTCGGCGAGCATACAGACTCGATCCTCACTGATCTCGGTTATGACGCGGATCGAATTGCCGACCTTAAATCCCGCGACGTCGTGTGACGCCGCCCGAAGCGATACGAGAAAAGGAACCGACATGGAACTCAACACCGAGAAGATGATTGGGGAAAAGGAAGGCGGCATCGGCTGGATGACCTTCAACAACCCCGAGCGGCGTAATGCGATGGCGCTGGAGATGTGGGAAGCCGTGGAGACAATCCTCGACGAATTTGAATTGGATAACGAGATTAAGGTCATCGTCATGAAAGGCGCTGGCGATAAGGCCTTCGTATCCGGAGCCGATATCTCCGAGTTCAAGGAGCGCCGCAACAATGCGGAAGCAGCCGCCGAGTATGCCCGGATTTCAGAAGGTGCGCGCGCGCGCCTCATGGCCGTCAAGAAACCGTTGATCGCCATGATCCAGGGCTATTGCTTGGGCGGTGGCATGGCAGTAGCAATGGCGGCGGATATGCGCTTTGCCAGCGACGATTCGCAATTTGGCATTCCCGCGGCCCGTTTGAGCATCGCCTATGGATTCGACGGGTTGCACAAACTGGTGCACCTCGTGGGACCGGCGATGGCGAGCGAAATCATGTTCACCGCACGTCGGGTCTCTCCCGAGGAAGCGCAGAAGATTGGCTTGATCAACCGCGTGGTTCCGATCGACGGGCTTGAAACCACCGTGCGCGAGGTCGCCAACGCCATCTGTCGTAACGCGCCGCTCTCCATAGCTGCCTCCAAGCACACCATCGGACAGATCCTGACCGACAAGGAGGACCGGGACTACGACGAGATCAAGCGCCTGTCTCAGGTCTGTTTCGACAGCAGTGACTACAAAGAGGGCCGCGAGGCCTTTATGGAAAAACGCTCGCCGGTATTCACCGGCAGTTGACGCAGTTGAGAGTCCCCGGAGATGTTCCGCATCACTCCTGAAGCATCTGAACTCATTGACAGCCTAGTTGAGACGGCTGTCGCCTGGGCGGAAACTTTGGGACTCACATTCCGGGACGTTGCGTTCACCCTCCCGTAGCCCGAGCGGTCACGCCAGTAACGCTTACCCCGCCGCAAGGTCGCGGGAAAGGCGTCGCGCTCGCTCTGCCTGGTCATTGGCCATTCGGCTGCAGAGGCCGGTGTAAGCTGTCGGATTGAGCAGGGAATCGATTTGATCTTGTGAGAGATGTCCTGTCACCCGCGGATCGTGACCGAGCCGATCGCTGAAGGTCTCTCCACCGGTCGCCGCCGCCTGTGCGGCATCATAGACGACGTCGTGCGCTTCCTGGCGGCCAATGAATTCGCCCAAAGCCAGCATCATCGGCTCCGCCATGATCAATCCGTCGGTGAGTTCGAGATTGGCGCGCATGCGCTCGGGCTTCAATACGAGACCTTCGGTCAGTATCCGAACACGCTCCAAGGTGTCGCCCATCAGCGCGCAAACCTCGCCCTGGGCGTAGCGCATCATCAACGATGTCTGCCGGTTCGCCTCGTGTTCCGTCATGACCGTTTCCAGGGCGAGCGGCACCATGGTGCGTATCTGCGCCGCATAGGCCATGACATCCTGCGACAGATGCGGGTTTCTTTTCTGTGGCATCGTACTGCTACCGACGGTGCCAGGTGAGATCGGTTCCTCGACCTCTCCGAATTCCTGCTTCATGCCGGTATA
>CAXGSZ010000021.1:0-12972 GCA_964012455.1 uncultured Alphaproteobacteria bacterium | reverse complement strand
TGACGATGGACGACGTCGACACTGTCGTTCTCGGGTGCAAGAACCGGGAAGAGCTTACTGAATGCGTCGCCGCCGAAGCGGCGGGACCGCTTGAGACTGAAATTGTCGCGCGTATCGATGCGTCGGTGCCGCAAAGCTGAGAATAGAGAGGACTTCAATATGGCTGACTTGATCGTAGACGTCGTGGACGGCGTCGCCACCCTGACAATGAACCGACCGGATGCGCGCAATGCGTTATCTCTGGAAATGCGCAGCGGTATGCATGATTTTCTGGACGCGCATGAATTCGACGACAGGGTACGCGTCGTCGTGATTAAGGGCGCCGGCGACCACTTTATGGCCGGCGGCGATGTCAAATCTTTTGCCCAGCTGGCGAAGGAGCTGCCGCCCGAGGAAATGCGCACACTTTTCCTCCACCGCATCCACAACTTGCACGGCTTCATTTCTGCGATGCGGCGTTTTCCCAAACCGATCATCGCATCGACGCGAGGTGCCGTGGCGGGTGCCGGGGTCAGCCTTGCCGCCGCGTGCGATCTGATCATCGCTTCGGATGACTCGTTCTATACGCTGGCATATTGCCATATCGGCATCAGCCCAGACGGCTCAGCGACCTATTCGCTGCCGCGCATGGTTGGCGTGAAGAAGGCAATGGAAATGGTGTTGCTGGGTGACCGCATCGATGCCGAGACCATGGCGGCGGCCGGTCTCGTCAATAAGGTGGTGCCGGCCGACGCCCTCGACGCGGAGACGGCGGAACTTGCCAAGCGTCTCGCAAACGGGCCGACGCGCGCCTACGGGCATGCCAAGCGTCTGATGTATGCGTCGATCAACAATCAGCTGGAACATCAGCTGCAACTCGAGGCCGAAGCTTTTGCTGATTGCGCGGGGGGAGAGGATTTCCGTGAGGGCGTCACAGCATTCGCCGAGAAGCGAAAACCGAATTTCACGGGACGTTGAGGGGATGCGCTGTTCATGGTGTAACAAAATTGTAAAGAACTTACGGTAAACTGTGGCTTTCTAAACAAGGCATCGGATGAAGGCGATGACCATACGTGTCGGCATCAACGGGTTCGGACGGATGGGAAGATTGTCCCTGCGCGCCGCCTGGGGTTTCCATCCCGCAAACCCAAATTCCTTGCGCGAGCCAAACGGCATTTGGGGTGACGGGACGCTGGAGATCGTGCACGTAAACGAAATCAAGTGTGACGCGGCGACGGCGGCGCACTTGCTCAAATTCGACAGCGTGCATGGTGTGTGGCCGATCGAGGCCGCGGAGGCTCAGGGCGGCCTGCAAATCGGGGACCGGCGTTTGAGTTATTCGTCGGCGGAGACGCCAGACCAGCTCGACTGGGAGGCCCTTGGGGTCGATCTTGTGCTTGAATGTACCGGTAAATTCAAATCGGTCGAGGCTCTATCGCCCTACTTCGACTGTGGTGTGGGAAAGGTCATCGTGGCGGCGCCGGTCAAGGAGCCGGGGGTCCTCAACGTCGTTTTGGGGGTGAATGACGACCTGTACGAACCAGATGCGCACCACATACTTACCGCGGCCAGTTGCACCACGAACTGCCTGGCGCCGGTGGTAAAGGTGATCCACGAGGGGATTGGCATCGCGCATGGCGTAATCACCACCATTCATGACGTAACCAACACGCAGACTGTTGTTGATGCACCGCACAAGGACCTGCGACGGGCTCGGTCATCTCTGATGAACCTAATTCCAACCTCGACCGGTTCGGCAACTGCGATCGGCATCATATATCCCGAGCTTCAGGGCAAGTTGAACGGATTAGCAGTTCGCGTACCGCTGCTTAACGCCTCTATCACTGATTGCGTCTTCGAAGTGAAACGCGCGACGGCTTCGGACGAGGTAAACGCGCTTTTTCAAATGGCCGCGGAAAGTTCGCTCGCCGGGATACTCGGCTACGAAGACCGTCCGCTCGTCTCGACGGACTTCGTGAATGACACGCGGTCATCGATTGTGGATGGGCTCTGCACCATGGTCGTCGACGGTACGCAGGTGAAGGTCGTATCTTGGTATGATAATGAATACGGCTATGTGTGCCGCATGACCGAATTGGCACACAAGGTGGCGCGCAGTCTTAAAGACACCCGCGCCGCCGCGGAATAGGATTGGGAATGGTCGACCTCAGGAACTATGCCGTCGTCACATCTGCCTATTGGGGATTTACCCTGACGGACGGCGCGTTGCGGATGCTGGTTCTTCTGCATTTCCATACCCTCGGCTATACGCCGCTCGAACTTGCGTTTCTGTTCCTGCTCTACGAATTTTTCGGGATCGTCACGAACCTTTTGGCGGGTTGGATCGGGTCGCGGTTCGGACTGAAGCTGACGCTCTATTGTGGTCTCGGACTGCAGGTGGCCGCGCTCTTCATGCTCTCGCTCCTCGATCCGGCTTGGGAGAAAGCGGCGGCCATTGCATTCGTCATTGTCACGCAAGGCCTTTCCGGTATTGCCAAGGACCTGACGAAGATGAGCTCGAAGAGCGCGATAAAGCTGGTCGTGCCGGACGGGGCCCACTCGATGCTCTTTAAATGGGTGGCGCTCCTGACCGGTTCCAAGAATGCCCTCAAGGGAGCCGGCTTCTTTTTTGGTGCGTCGATGCTCGCGGAGTTTGGCTTCACCCACGCACTTTGGGCCATGGCAGGCGGCCTTGCCGCGATCATGATTGCATCCGTGACGCTGCTGCCGTGCGATATGGGGAGAGCGAAGGCGAAGGTGAAATTCACGTCGATCCTCTCGAAGAGCAGGGCCATTAATTTACTGTCCGCCGCACGCTTCTTCCTGTTCGGTGCGCGAGATGTCTGGTTTGTCGTTGGCATCCCCATCTTTCTCTACGAGGTGATTGGCTGGAGCTTTATGGAAATCGGCAGCTTCATGGCCGCTTGGGTCATCGGCTACGGCGGCGTGCAGGCGTTCGCACCAAAAATCGTTAATCGATCCGCGGACGGTCAGTCCAGTGAAATCCGCGCCGCCCAGTGGTGGGCCTTTGTGCTGGCAGGGCTGCCGGTCGCGATCGCAGTGCTAGTCGAAGCCGGGGTTGCGCCGGTGGTTAGCGTGGTCGTCGGGTTGGCGCTGTTCGGCATCGCCTTTGCGGTCAACTCGTCGGTCCACTCCTATCTTATCCTGTCTTTCTCTGATTCCGACAAGGTCGCGCTCAATGTCGGGTTCTACTACATGGCGAATGCCGGTGGGCGTCTTGTCGGCTGTCTCTTCTCCGGACTCTCCTATCAGATGTGGGGCCTCTCTGGCTGTCTCCTAACAGCAAGCGTGATGGTTCTGGCGGCAGGCGCAATTACGATCGTTTTGGCGGGTGAACAGCGTGGCCGGGCTCGATCCGAGGCTTAGCGTCCACCCTTTCCCGACGGCTCCATAAACGCATATTAGTCACGGCCCGGTCCTGGTGCTGCTTAATCCATAGGGAGACGCGAAATGAAGGGCGGAGAAGCCGTCATCGAAACCTTGCTCGCGCATGGCGTGGATACCGCTTTCACCGTTCCGGGTGAGAGTTTTCTCTACTCATTAGAGGGAATGCGCCGTAACGCGGATAAGATCCGAACCGTTTCGGTCCGACAAGAGGGTGGCGGTGCGTTCATGGCAGAGGCTTTCGGCAAGCTCGCCGGTCGTCCGGCCGCCCTTTTTGTCAGCCGTGGTCCTGGGTCTTCCAACGCCGCCATTGGTGTTCACACGGCAATGCAGGATTCGACGCCGATGCTGGTCTTTGTTGGCCATGTCAATTCAGCCTCAATGGGCCGGGAGTCTTTTCAGGAAATCGATCAGCGCGCGTTTTTTGGCTCGGTCGCTAAGGCGGTTTTGGCGACGGAGGATGTTGACGCGATCCCGGCGCTGACGGCGGATGCTGTGCGTCTTGCGACAGAGGGTCGGCCGGGTCCTGTCGTTGTCCAGATTCCTCGAGACGTCTCGTCGAATGATACGGACGCATCGGTACCACAGAAAACGGAGCGCCCCGAGCGGATCCCGGATGCGCAGTTGATCGAACGGACTGCAGGCATGATTGACGCGGCGAAACGGCCGCTCGTAATCGCCGGCGAGATGATTTCGAACCAGGACGCAAGCCAGTCACTGACTGCTCTCGCCGATGCTGCGGCACTTCCGGTGATGAGCGCCTATCGGCGTCTCGACGTCATGGACAATGGAAATGTCTGTTATGCCGGACATCTGGAAATCAATCGTTTCGACAGCCAACTGCAGACGATCGAGGAATGCGATCTGGTGATTGCGATCGGCTCCCGGCTCGACGGGATTACGACCGCTGACGATACCATGCTCAGCACGGGTGCGCCGTTGATCCACATTTATCCCGACCGCACGGTTTTGGAGCGCTTCGACAGCACGGTCGCTATCGACGCCGATATGCGGCCGGCGCTTGCCGCATTGTCCGCGCGATTAGCCGCGCCAGACGCTGCGCGTCGTGCGCGCACGGAAGTGCTGCATAATCAGTATATGGCGTTTTCCCAGCCCGGTAATTTCACCGCTTATGGCGATGTTGATCTGGCGCGCGTGATCGACACGATGGACCGGATCATCGATCCGGAGACGAGCATCATTACCGATGCCGGCAGTTTCTCCCGCTGGATTCATCGCTATCGTCGTTTTGCGAAACCGCATACGAAAGCGGGACCTATGTCCGGTGCAATGGGCTATTCAGTGCCGGGCGCCATTGGGGCCAAACTGGCCCGACCGGAGCAGGAGGCTGTAGCTTTCGTCGGTGATGGCGGGTTCATGATGACGGGTCAGGAATTAGTGACCGCGGTGGAACAGGGCCTTCCGATCCGAGTTGTCGTCTGCGATAACTCGGTGCATGGCTCTATCCTGGCGGGACAGGACAAGACATTCGGGTCGGGCCATGACATCGCGACGGTGCTGCGCAGTCCAGATTTTGCCGGTATTGCTCGGGCCTACGGGGCGGAGGCATTCACGGTGGACCGGACGGACGATTTTGAAGACGCGTTTCGCTCGATGCGCGACGCTACTGGCCCTTCGTTGATGCATCTCATAACCGACAAGCGGGACATTGCGCCTTATGGCGAAGGACGTGAGGCCGTACACTAATGCCGATCAACAATTTCCCTCTTTTCTTCTTTAATCGCTGGCAGCACCGGGTCGCCCAGGAAATCCTCGAGGATTCAGAAGCCTTTGACATCCGTTTCCTCAGGACCGATATGCTGGAAAGCGAAACCTGGCCCGCGATTGAGACGGCACTCGGCTACCAGATCGGTTCAGCACGTGACGAATTGCCGGAACAATATCATGTGTCAGCCGAAATGCTGCGCAAGGCGCCGAAACTACTGGCCGTCTGTACCCACGGTGCGGGCTACGACACCGTCGACACGGAAGCCTGCACGGAAGCGGGTGTTATCGTCTGTAATCAGGCAGGGCAGAACCGGGAAGCGGTGGCGGAGCATGCACTTGGGATGATGCTCTCCCTCGGCAAGAAGATCCTGGAAGCCGATCGCCGGATGCGTAGTGATCGCGACTGGGACCGCAACCAGTTCATGGGCCAGGACATCATGGGCAAAACCGTTGGGATTGTCGGTCTTGGCCATATCGGCCGCCGTATGGCGGAACTTTGCGGCCAGCTATTTCAGATGCGCGTGCTTGCGTATGACCCGTATCTGTCGCCTGCGGAGTTTGCGGAACGCGGTGCCGAGCCGGTACCGCTCGATGAATTATTGCGTGAGGCCGATTATGTCACCGTTCACACGCCCCGTACGGATGAGACACGGAACATGTTCGGAGCCTGCGAATTCGGTTTGATGAAGGAAAGCGCCTATTTCGTCATTACCGCGCGTGGCGGCATCGTTGACGAGGCGGCCTTGGCGGATGCGCTACGGGGCGGCGGCATTGCCGCGGCCGGAGTCGATGTTTTTGCTGTCGAACCGCCACCGATCGACGATCCACTGGTCGGACTCGATAACGTGATCCTGACCCCGCATACGGCTGGCGTGACTTTAGACGCACGTATCAGTTGCGCGCGTGGTGCGGCGGACCAATGGCTGGCGCTGGCGGGTGGGCGGCGTCCGGACCGAATTGTCAATCCGGACGCCTGGTCGTTTTTTGCTTCCCGTTATTCCGAACTTGTCGGTAAATCAATCGACGCTGAGTAGGACCTTACGCCGAATAATTAAAGCGTTGGTAGTCATCCCTGCTTGACGCCGCATGCCGGTGAGGCGGGCAGGGGCCTTGCAGTCGTTGCCGCGGAAGTCATGTTACTTGCAACTCAAACTGAGAAGGCTACGGACGAGATCAGCTTAAAGGTCTAGACGATGCGAAATGCGGCAGCCTCGACTACTGATTCGATCGCAAATATCACCTCAGTGATCCGACAGATCAATAACAATGCGCCGAATATCGCGACGGCCGCCGAGGAGCAAATTGTCTCGATGCAGGAGATTTCGCCCAATGTGCAGCAGGCCGCCGAGGATACACAGCAGGTCGTAAAGAATATGGGGGGTGTGCGTCAGGCTTCTGAATATTCAGGTGCGTCCGCATCGGAAGTGTGACTAACGGTCGGTGAGCTCTCGCGGAAATTTGCAATACTGCGTAGAGAAGTAGATCAATTCATCAGTGGACTGCGTGTCGCGTAGTGACGTCACGCTATCGAAATCTCTAGAGGGAGGCGGCTATGAGGGCCGGCCCCCGTAGGTGCATTTCCTTTCCTTCGTTATTCCTTATAGGTGGGGTCGAGACGGTCTGCGAGACGAAGGCATGCCTCCCAGTCCTTACCCCCTTTCAGGAAATCCCCCGCATCCATGAATTGACTATGGGCGTATTCGCAGGCCTCCTTGCTCGGGACGAGGTAATTTCCCTCGCCCGCCGAGAGCGCTGCGATCTGTCCCTGGCAGGCCATTTCGAGCCAATGGTGATTGACCACGCATTCCGGAGCACTTTCGCCGCAGATAAGCGCGCCATGGCTCTTCAGAAGCATGTACTTGCCGTCTTTAAGGTCCTTCAGGAGCCGTGGTGTCATTTCATGATCAAACTCGAAGCCGTTGAAATCGTGGTACTTCATCTCACCGTAAAATCGCATCGCGTGCTGATTGATTGGCAGCAGTCCGAACTTGTGCGCGCATACACCCATGATATTTGGTGTATGGGTGTGTAAGACGGCATTAAGGTCGGGCCGGCCTTTCAGCAATCCCGCGTGGATAATCAGGGCGCCGCCGCGAATTTGCGGTCCGTCCTCCGGAACGATCGGATTTCCATCAAGGTCGCACTTGATCAGTGACGAAGCGGTCACCTCCATGAACATCCAATCTGTGCGCTTGACCAACATGTGCTCCGGCTCGCCCGGTACCCGCAGGCTGAAGTGGTTGTAGGTCATGTCGTTGACGCCGTAGTAGGCGAGCACCCGATGACCTGCCGCGAGTTCCACACGCGCCTGCCATTCCTTCGGGCTGACCTGATCTCTAACTGACCCTTTACCCTTAACCAGTTGAACTGACATGCTGTTTCCTCCCATTTCTGATTGGCCCTTGCCACTAGGGCGCACTTGAAGATCAAACTAAGCCGGGAACAAACCCCGGAAAGCGGGGAACGCGAGGCGGATGGTCTTTCGAGAGGGGACGATCTTGAGAGGTAAGCCGACGGGCCGCTCGATATAGTCGTCGACGCCGGTCGGATTGCCTATATCTGCAAGTCGATCTCGGCGGAGGGTGAGACGGCCGATCTCGCCGGCCTGGTATCGTTCCAATATGCGGTTGACGACGAGGCTGGTGGATCAATCGGTCACCGTTTTCAAGGTATTTTGATACCATGTGAATTTGGGGTGGTGGAACACCTTGTATATCTCGTACCGGTGCCGATCAAAGAAGGTGATCGACAAGCCAAAGAACTAATGGTTGGGGAGATAGATCGGGACGTTCCGTGCGCCCTGTTTGAGAACGAGGTAGATCAAGTGCGGGGATTCCTCGGCACGGCTGTTTCTGTCGAGTGTGGTGACAATACCCGCTAAATACTCCGGCCGCTCTGCATTTAAAAGTTTGTGCAAATTGGTGACTATAACCATCTGGTCCATAGGTAATTCCTTCAGCGACTGGCTCTACGCGGAATAGGTTAAGAACGGATTAATCCGGGCAGTATGAGAAGAATATTGTGAATGGTCGTGGGTTGTACTGGTGGCGAGAAGGCGGTTTTGGTAATCGTCGTCGGCTCGGCGGGTTTCGCGCGACCAACACGGTCTCAAAGCTGACGCTGCGAGACTGCCGGGATCGTGCGAAGCCGGCGACCAAGCCTCTCAAGCGGGCACAGGACTGTGACGACATCTTGTTCGATGGAATTGTACGTGGGCGTGACTGATAGCTCTGATTTTGCTGGACGCTTTGGGCCGGGCCACTATCTTCCCTGACAACGGCTGGCGGCGACGTCCGGCTATTCGCTTCATTTTCAGGGATCGTGCTGACCATGACCATCAAGGGCAAGGCCTTCATAGCGGGGATTTACGAACATCCTACGCGGAAGGCGATCGATAAGTCGGTCGCTCAGCTCCACGCAGAGAGCGCCGCGGGTGCGCTCACCGACGCGGGGCTTGGGCCGGACGACGTAGATGCTTACTACTGTGCTGGTGACGCGCCGGGCCTCGGGCCGCTGTCGATGATTGACTACATGGGGTTAAAGAACGTACGCCATATGGATTCGACGGAGACCGGCGGCTCTTCCTACGTGTTGCACATCGGACATGCCACGCAGGCGATAGCTATGGGAAAGGCCAATGTGGCGTTGATCACCCTGGCCGGACGGCCGCGTGCAGACGGTATGGCAACGGGCACTGCGCCGCGCAATTACGGATCGGATGCACCCGATGTTCCGTTCGAATTCATTTACGGGCCGACGGTTGTTAACATGTACGCCATGGCCGCACGTCGCCATATGCACGAGTACGGAACTACCAGCGAGCAAATGGCGTGGATCAAAGTAGCGGCCTCGCATCATGCACAGCACAACGAGCATGCGATGCTACGTGACGTGGTCACCGTCGAAGACGTGGTGAGTTCGCCTTTGATTGCCGATCCGCTGCACCGGCTCGATTGCTGTGTTATTTCCGATGGCGGCGGCGCCTTCATTATTGTCAGCCCGGAAATCGCGAAGTCGCTGAACCGCGACTGCGTCAAGATTCTAGGTCACGGCGAAGCGCCGAAGAACATAATGGCTGGCCAAGTCGACCTCACCTATACGGGCGGGCGCTATTCAGGACCGGCCGCCTTTGAAGAGGCCGGTGTCAAGCCAAGCGATATGGACTACGCCTCGATTTATGACAGCTTTACCATCACGGTGCTGGAGACGATCGAGGACCTTGGATTTTGCGAGAAGGGTCAGGGCGGTGCGTTCGTTTCGGATGGCAACTTGATTTCCGGCGAAGGCAAACTGCCATTCAACACCGACGGCGGCGGCCTCTGTAACAACCACCCGATGAACCGCGGCGGCCTGACAAAAGTTTTGGAAGCTGTCCGTCAGTTGCGCGATGAAGCGCATCCGGCGGTCCAAGTGAAGGATTGCCAACTGGCGGTAGCGCATGGCACGGGCGGGTCTCTCGGTACCCGTATGGGAAGTTCAACTGTTATTCTAGGGAGGGCCGACGCATGAGCGCCGAACGCGTCCTGCCGGCACCGCCGGCGAATATCGAACATGAGGAATTCTGGGCCGCCTGCAACGATGGCAAGCTGATGCTGCCGCGTTGCAAGGATACCGGACAGTTCTTCTGGTATCCGCGGAAGACCAGTCCATTTACGTTGAGCGGCAATGTCGAGTGGGTTGAAGCCTCAGGAAAGGGCGAGATCTACACCTATTCGGTCATGCGGCGTTCCGATCCGCAGTACGTGATCGCCTATGTTCGATTGGAGGAGGGAGTAACCATGATGACCAATATCGTGGATTGCGACCCCGATGAGCTCGACGTCGGCCAGGCTGTCGAACTGGTGATGCAGGAATCGGAAGGCGGTCAGAAAGTACCGCTCTTCAAGCCAGCGGGCTGACCCGACGACCCAAGCGGGAGGACGCCATGTCGAGAGTGATCTACGAGAATCCGGCGGGCGCTGCGCCCGCGCAGGGCCTCTATTCACACGCAGCGCGGGTCAGTGCCGGCGATCTGCTCTTCGTCGCCGGCCAGCTAGCTGTCGCGGCGGATGGCTCGGTGGTCGGCAAGAACGATTTCGGAGCCCAGTTCCATCGCGTGTTCGAGAACCTTGGAGACGTTCTGAAGGGTCTTGGCGCCGGGTGGAACGATATCGCGAAGTTCACGACCTATATGGTGCACAGCCAGGACCTCCAACAGTTTATGTCGCTCCGTGCAGAGGTTTTCCCCAAGCTTTTTGGCAGTGACGTCTTTCCGCCGAATACGCTCCTCATGGTCGATCGGCTTGTGAAAGAGGAGTTCTTGTTCGAGGTCGAAGCGGTCGTTGCCGTGCCGAAGGATTGACGCGGTGCTAGGTGGTCTGAAATCGCTGCTGTTTGGTAATGACGCGGAAGAGGCAGTCAAAGCCGGCCAGCATGGTGAGACGGCGCTGCATCATGCCGCGGCCGGTCTTTTGATAGAAGCAGCCATGCTGGATGGAGACTTTCATGAGGCGGAGCGCGCGCGGATCGAGATCCTGCTGAACGACCGGTTTGAATTGCCAGCGAAGGAGGTCGCGACACTGATTGCCGCCGCCGAAGAAGCGGCGAAAGAGCGCGTCGAACTGCACACGATCACCAGGACAGTTCGGGACCACTTCGATCCCGAAGAGCGTATCCGAATGATCGAGATGCTGTGGGCAGTGGTCTATGCGGACGGCACCCTTGACGATTTCGAATCGAATATGATGCGGCGCGTTGCTGGACTGCTCTATGTGAACGATCGGGAAAGCGGCGAAGCGCGCAAACGCGTGCAAGCGCGCATGACCAGCTAGCAGATACTCACTGGCTTTGATGGGCGTCTGCGACGGCCGACTCGAAAAAATCCTCCATCGCGCGGATCGATTTCATATCGGTCTCCAGCTGCATGCGGCCTTCGGTCACCTTCTGCCGCACGGTTCGCCGCCAGTCGATGTCCTGCGCGAGCCGCACCGCGATATCTACGAAAGTCGCATCGTCGTCCGCGACTGTCTCAGTGGCGCCGATCAATGACAACATACCGGCGCTGACACAGGCCCGCATCTCGTGGCCGCGCCTCGTGACGATCGGCAAGCCTTGATAGATCGCCTCCAGTGTCGTGTTTCCGCCCGACCAGCCCGGCGTATCCAGATAGATGTCACCGACGGCGTTCAGCGATTGGTACTCTTGCGGACTCAAATGCGGCAGAAACCGCAGATGTTGTTCTGGGTCGAGCTCCACGTCACGAAAAGCTGTGACCATGCGATCCTGCAGGATAGACATGTCGAACATCGCGCTTCCGCCGCTCAGGAAGACGAACAAGGCGTTGGGTACCTCGGCCGCGATACGGGCATAGAGACCGTCGTCTGACGGAAGGTACTTTTGCGGCGTTTGCAGACAGAGGAACAACGTCGCATCTTTGGGAAGACCGAAATGCGACCGCCCCAGTCCAGCGTCTGAAAGAGGCGCCGGAATATACGGAAAGGAAACGCCAGGAAGCGTCACGAGCCGCTCTGAATATTTGGCTTCGGCCCCATCGGGTTCGATCAGGTCGCCGGAGACAAAATAGTCGATCGTCGAGAGACCGGTTGTGACCGGATGCCCGATCGCGCAGCATTGCACAGGCGCCAGACGGTCAGCTGCCAGACGCTGAGCCGTACCGCTCATGCCGACTTCGGGGTAAAAGACGATATCCGGACGCATTTCGGCCAAGACCCGGACCGCACCTTCATAGTCGCTCGGCAAATGGTGAAAGGCGTCGCAATAGCCTTCGATTTCGGCGGTCATCTCATCTCGCCGTTCGCCGAGATGTAGACAGGCGACGTAGAACCGCTCGCGGTCAAGATATTTGAGCCAACCGCGCTTCATCCGCCAATTTGTGTGCCGCCACACAAAGCCGGAAACGAAGGCGACGACAATCCGGCCGTCATCTCGCGCAGCTGATACTGCTGGCAGGTGTGTGTGTTCCGACAGATTGACCAGCATAGCTCCGTAAATCTCCTGTAGCCGCCGGTCGTCCTCCCCGTATTGGTAAGGTAGCAGGTAAGGTGTGAGGTCGTGCGCAAGCAGGCGGGCACGCGAACGGCTGTGCGCATCCGTCTCCGCGATGCGTCCGGCAAGTGCGGTGAGGCGCAGCGTATAGCGTTTACGGCTGTCGGAAATTTCCGACATCGACCGGTAAATCGGAGCCAGCGCGTAGATGCAGTGGAGCCATTCGATTTCTAGATGATCGGGAAAGCGACCGCGCGCTTCTCCGAGAACTGTCTCGGCGTCGCCATTATGGCCGGTCAGGTGAAGGCAGCGTGCCAGCGCAATCCATGTCTCCGGTAGATTGGGCGCACGGCGCTGGTACTCTCGAAGTTCCGCGCGTGCGGTGCTGAGTTGCCGCAATTCGATGTGGCACGACATCAACTGGATGAGTGCCGCTCGGCGGACATCGGCGCCTTCGTGGGTAATGCTGCTCTCCGCCGCGCGGTGCGCCAGTGCCAATGCCTCCCCGGGTCGGCCTTCCCGGGCGAGCATCGCTGAATGCGCGGTCAGGAGTTCGCAATCGTCCGGCAAAACTTCGAGCGCCGTCTCGGTCGCTATCAGTGCTTCGCCGCGCCGACCGGAATCGTTTAGCAGTTGGCCACGAATGCGGAGCAATTCGCCGGCCTCGGGAAAACGGACGAGCACCGACTCCGTCAGCGAGAGTGCTGCTTCGGTTTCACCTAGCAGCCGCAGCACGCGGAGAGCTGGTGCCGCGCGTTCGCCCGCATCATGCGCGATCAACATCTCCGCGATTTCCGAGAGGACGCCTCCGCGTGTTGCCGGATCGAGCGCTGCGTAGGCGCGGGCGAAACCGGCCTGCGCTTCGTCGGGTGCTTG
>CAXGSZ010000020.1:0-13205 GCA_964012455.1 uncultured Alphaproteobacteria bacterium | reverse complement strand
TGCCCTTTAATATTCTATCTTGCTGCAACTCTGAGCATATTTGCCCATATCTGACTTGGGCTTTTAAAATTGCCTCTCCCTCGTCCTTCGTTTTAAGGCTTTCAATTTTATAAATGCCGTCTTGATTTAGATGTTTCTTGTCTTGAGGAACAAGGAACCGAGCGTAAAAAATCTCTTCGTTATTTTTGTTTGTTCGTGTCAGCAGACTTATCGTTATTTTGCCATTTTCGTTAAACGCTAAATCTCTTATGGTCTTTTGAACCAAGGCTTTTGCCCCCAAAGGAATACACGCAATATATCTAAGGGGTAGCACAAGTCATTGCTCTAACCTAACAAAAACCGTCAAATACACATAAAAAATACACACCAGTATGACAAAAACACAACAAAATCAGATAGATAACAGTAGTGGTTGGCAGTTTTGGATCGACCGAGGCGGCACATTCACAGACGTCGTCGCACGCACACCGGAAGGCGAGCTCATAACCCACAAACTTTTGTCAGAGAATCCGGAAGCCTACCGAGATGCCGCCGTCCAGGGTATCCGAGATCTTCTGGGCATCGCCAAAGAAGAGCCGATTCCATCCGGCAAAATCGACGCGGTCAAAATGGGAACAACGGTGGCAACTAATGCCCTGTTGGAACGCAAGGGAGACCGAACCCTGCTTGCGACGACTGCCGGATTCCGCGATCAGCTACGCATTGGTTATCAGGCACGTCCCGATTTATTTGCGCGCCAGATCGTCCTGCCCGAGATGTTGTATGAAAGTGTCATTGAAATTCCAGAGCGTGTCCGCCCCGATGGTAGCGTCGAGACGCCACTAAATACCGGAGTGAGCCGCGAGCAGCTGCAACAGGCATATGACGACGGCATTCGTGCCGTGGCGATTGTATTCATGCACGGTTATCGCTTCCCGGATCACGAACTGAAAGTCGCGGAGATCGCCCGAGAGATCGGTTTCACCCAGGTCTCCACCAGTTTTGAAACCAGTCCACTGATGAAGTTCGTCAGCAGAGGCGATACGACTGTTGTCGACGCCTACCTGTCGCCGCTACTTCGGCGCTACGTCGATCAAGTGGCGGCCGAGCTTGGCAACACCCGACTAATGTTCATGCAGTCGAATGGAGGACTGACCGACGCCAATCTTTTCCAGGGAAAGGATGCAATCCTTTCTGGCCCAGCGGGAGGCATTGTAGGTGCCGTCGAAACCGCAGCGCAGGCCGGGTTCGAACGAATCATCTCGTTCGATATGGGCGGCACGTCGACCGATGTCGCGCACTATGACGGCGAGTATGAACGCGCTTTCGAAACCCTGGTCGCGGGCGTGCGAATGCGCGCGCCTATGATGATGATCCACACAGTCGCCGCTGGCGGCGGCTCAATCTGCTTCTTCGACGGGTCGCGCTACCGTGTGGGCCCTGAGAGTGCCGGCGCCAATCCGGGACCCGCCTGCTATCGCCGCGGCGGACCACTTACGGTGACCGACTGCAACGTTATGCTCGGCAAGCTACAACCGGACTTCTTTCCGAATGTCTTCGGTCCGAATCAGGATGAACCGCTTGACGCCGATGTGGTCCGGGAGAAGTTTGAGGCATTGGCCCGAGACATACATGACGCGACCGGGGACCATCGGACACCGGTCGAAGTAGCGGACGGGTATCTCAGGATCGCTGTCGAGAACATGGCGAACGCGATCAAGAAGATTTCGGTCCAGCGCGGATACGATGTCACCGGTTATACACTGAATTGCTTCGGTGGCGCCGGCGGCCAGCACGCCTGCCTGGTGGCTGACGCCCTCGGTATGACGAAGGTCCTGATCCATCCACTTGCCGGTGTCCTCTCGGCCTATGGCATGGGTCTCGCAGATATTCGGGCACTGCGCGAACGCGCCGTCGAAGCTACACTTGAGCCGGGCGCGATGAAAGCACTCGATGAGTCGCTCAACGAGCTTTCAGTTGAAGCAAAGGGTGAACTTACACGTCAGGGTCTTGCCGAGGAACAAGTCGAAGTGTTGCGGCGGGCCCACCTTCGCTACGAAGGAACGGACACGCCGCATCTAATTGACGTCGGGACGCCAAGCGAAATGCAACAGCGGTTTGAAGACGCGCATCGTCAACGCTACGGCTTCATCATGCCGGGAAAGGCACTTATAATTGAAGCAGCAGCGGTTGAAGCCATCGGCATGATGACCGATCTTGAGGAACGAGAACTTGGCCAAGGAGGTAATACGAGCGTATCCCCCTTAGCGGAAGTTACCTCTTTCATGGCGGGCGACGGGCACAAAACACCGGTCTTTGATCGAGACACCTTCGCTCCGGGTACCGTGATCGACGGGCCTGCCGTCATCCGGGAACAGACCGCGACGACGATCGTCGAACCCGGTTGGCGCGCGGAACTGACCCCGAAAGGCCATCTTGTGCTGAATCGGATCGTCGAGTTGCAGCGCGAATTCGCTATCGGCACGGAGTGCGATCCCGTCATGCTGGAGGTCTTCAACAACCTGTTCATGTCGATCGCGGAGCAGATGGGTCTCACCCTTGAGAACACGGCGTTCTCCGTAAACATAAAAGAGCGCCTCGACTTCTCCTGCGCAATCTTCGACCCAGACGGCATGCTGGTCGCCAACGCGCCACATATCCCCATCCATCTTGGCTCCATGAGCGCGAGCATCCGCACTGTGTTGCGTGAGAACGCCGGAAAGATGAAACGGGGAGACGTCTTTGTCGTCAACGCCCCGTATAACGGCGGCACGCACTTGCCGGATGTCACTGCCATAACGCCGATTTTCGACGATGCTGCGGAAGAAATTCTGTTCTTCGTGGCGAGCCGCGGACATCACGCGGATATCGGTGGCATCACGCCGGGTTCGATGCCGCCCGACAGCAAAGTCGTCGAAGAGGAAGGCATCTTGTTCGACAACTTCCTATTGGTCGATGGTGGCGATTTCCTCGAGGACAAGTTGCGCAAGCACCTCGCCGACCACCCGTATCCGGCGCGCAATCCGGATCACAACGTCGCAGACCTTAAAGCGCAGATCGCCGCGGGCGAGAAGGGCGTGCAAGAAGTCCGTAAGATGATCGATCAATTCGGCCTCGATGTCGTACACGCCTATATGCGTCACGTTCAGGACAATGCCGAGGAGCAAGTTCGCCGTGTCATCGACGTGATGCAAGACGGCGAGTTCAGCTATCCAACGGATGAGGGTGCCGAGATCAAGGTGAAGATCACATTTAACAAGCAAGAGCGCTCCGCGACCGTTGATTTCACCGGGACCAGTGCGCAGCGACCTTCGAACTATAATGCACCGTCCGCGGTGGCTCGTTCCGCCGTATTGTACGTCTTCCGTTGTCTCATTGACGATAATATCCCGCTCAACGAAGGCTGCCTCAAGCCGGTCAACATCATCATTCCGGAAGGCTGCATGCTGGCACCGAAATATCCCGCCGCAGTCGTCGCCGGCAATGTAGAGACCAGTCAGGTGGTGACCGACACGTTGTTTGGCGCGCTCGGCGTCCTCGCAGCAAGCCAAGGCACCATGAACAACGTCACCTTCGGCAACGACCGTCACCAGTACTACGAGACGGTCTGCGGTGGATCGGGAGCCGGACCGGATTTCGACGGCACCTCTGCGGTTCATACACACATGACCAATACACGGCTGACCGACCCGGAGATCCTCGAATGGCGATATCCGGTTCTTCTAGAAAGTTTCGGCATCCGCGATGGCAGTGGAGGTGCAGGCCGCCACAAGGGGGGCGCTGGAACGCTCCGTCGCATTCGCTTTCTTGAAGATATGGAGGTCATTATTCTTTCCAATCACCGTATCGTGCCGCCATACGGCATGTCTGGCGGGGCCACGGGCGAGTGCGGCCGCAATTGGGTCGAGCGAACCAACGGGTCAACCGAGGAGATGACGGCTATGGACAAGCGAAGCGTTAAGACAGGCGACGTGTTCGTTCTCCAGACACCAACGGGAGGTGGATACGGCCCGGTCACCGAGCGAGCCGAACCGCTGCCTGAAGCGGCGGAGTGATGAGCCAGGCAGGCAAGAGCCGGATCGTATCCTCCGCGCATCTCGTCGCCGAGGAGGCCGCGGAGACCAGCGAGCTCGAATACGGCCTATGCGTTGCAACGAACGCGTTCAACCGATGGATCGTTCGCTGCATGACAGCCGCCGGCACACCGGAACTCGGAACGCTCGATGTTATGGTGTTACACACAGTCAATCATCGGGAACGCCCAAAGAAGCTGGCCGATATCTGTTTCACCCTCAATATCGAGGATACACACACGGTCAACTACGCCCTCAAGAAACTGCTTAAGCTCGACCTTATCGAGGGAGAGCGGCAAGGCAAGGAGCGATTCTACCGAACAAGCGAACAAGGCGAAGCCGCTTGTCGGCGTTACCGCGAGGTCCGAGACTCCTGTCTGATCGAGACCCTTACGGCGCTCGGCACCGTCGATACCAAGGAAATCGGTGACGCGGCGCGGGTCCTGCGGGCATTGTCTGGGCTCTACGATCAAGCGGCGAGAGCCGCGACGAGCCTGTAATTTAGCTAGCTGCCGCCAAGTAGTGCGCCGACGAATACTTGAACTGCAAAGGGCGCGTGTTTAATTAGAGCCTACTCGCATGGACGAGTAAGGGGTAGTTAGAGATCTCAATTCGGTTACTTTTCGGAATTTCGCTAGCTTTTTTGCTCGTTTTCACCACCGCTGCAACGGCAGTGACAAAAGGCGTGCCGGAGGGCGGTATTTTGTCTTTCGACATCGTCCGAAACGGCAGTGCAATCGGCACCCATACCTATCGTTTCGACCAATATGGCGAGCGCACCGAGGTGCGTATCAAAACCGAAGTTGATTTCAGGCTGCTCCTTATTCCGGTATATCGGTTTGAGCATGAGTCACACGAAGTCTGGGAAAACGGCCGTCTTTCCTCACTTGAATCAAACACCAATGAGAATGGCACGCTCGTAAAATTGCAGGTCTTCCGCGACGAGGGCTTGCTCATGGTGATGGGTGAGGATGGTGAGTTGCACGTCGATCGCGAGATCATACCGGCCAGTCTTTGGAATCGGATGATGCTCGAGCGTAAAGAAACGTTGATGACAATTTCGGGCAACTTAAAGCAGTTTGAAGTTACTTATGTCGGTCAGGAAAACGTCGAATTTCCAGGTGCTACGTCTCCTGCGCAACATTTTCGACTCAGCGGAGAATTTGAACGGGAACTCTGGTACGATGCGAACGATATCCTCGTTCGCGTTCAATTCGAAGCCTCCGATGGCTCTACCGTCGCCTACGTCCTGAAGTAGCGACCATACCTCCCATGATCAATTGCATTCGAGGGACCTCACACTGATCTTGCGTCCTATTCCCGTCCGAGAAGTAGGGAGAGCTTCTCCTTGGGCGGTACAATATCCGTGACGAGATCGCGTAGGAGACGTTTGTTGGTCAGCGGCCCGACCGTTACAGGCTCGCGGCCAAGGCGTGCAGTACACGAGTACACGGTTTTACCGTCAACTTTGACCATACATTCCTTGCATGTATTCGCATTTGTGCAGCTGTAGCGAATGGCTAATGACGAATCGGTATTAGCCCGTACCCAGATGAGCGCATCGAGAACGGACATGCCTTCGCGATACGGCACAGCAAACTCGTCGAAGGTCGGTTCGTTGTCGGGACCGCCCCGCTGTACACGAAGCATCGCTGTCTCCTGAGTCATGTGTTGGCCTTCAACGGCTCGACTGCAATAGGCTTTTTTACCAACGCTGTCGTTTCGACACAAAGCGCGTCGCCCTCTAGCCGAGTAATAAGGTTCTGTGCCTGTCCGGGGTCAGTCCGCGGGAAGTCATCGCGTTGATGCGCCCCACGACTTTCCGTACGCTTTATCGCACCGAGGACAATCGTTTCGGCGGCCAGCAGGCCGTTCCACAGATCGAACCAATCCTGCATTGACAGCGCAAACCGATGATCGCTTTCAGAAGGCTTATCCCCAATTTTGCGGCGCATCTCCCGAATTCGGCGGAGTGCCGCAGCAAGCCCCTCCTCGGTTCGCAGCAGGCCGACGTCTCGCCACATTATTTCTTGCAGATCGACCAGCAATCCGGCGAGACCGGGCCCGCAATCCGTCGCCGAGATGTCGCGGCTGGCACGAATGCGTTCAACTGCACTTTCGGCGGCTGCGTCCGACCACTCCCTGTCGCGTCCCGCCGCCGCCTCAGCTGCAAAGCGCCCTGCTCGTTCGCCGAAGACAAAGGCTTCGGAAATCGCATTACCGGAAAGCCGGTTTGCGCCATTCGCACCACCGACGGCTTCACCAGCGGCGTAAAGACCGGACACCTGCGTCTCCATGCGCGTGTCAACCCTGATTCCGCCCATGTGATAATGCGCTATCGGCGCTACCTCGACACTCCGTACTCTAAGATCGATACCGTTCTCGGCCAAACGGTCGATTACCGGACCGAATGCAGACCGAAGTTCATCCTCAGGGATATGCTTAAAACTCAGAAACGCGCCGCCAGCTGGTGACCCCCGACCCGCAGCAACTTCCTGCAAGATCGCGAAAGATACCACATCTCGGGGCGCCGTGTACTTATCGGTGGTCTCAGCATGACCGTAATTTTGGACGAATTCCTTGCCTTCGGCATTCAGTAATCTCCCACCAAGCTTGTAGCGGAAGGGATCCCACATAATGGGATCCATACCGACCAGTCTGGGCGCAAGGTGCCCTATCGGAAAGAACTGCACGAACTCCATATCGATGAGTTCCGCACCGGCGCGAAGCGCCAAAGCGTAGGAATCGCCCCCCATGTTCACCGAGGCGCTATTCCGCTGATAGAGACGGGTTAGCCCACCGGCAGCAAGGATCACCGCATTCGCCTCGATGCGCACCGGCTCTCCTGTTTCCACGTCCAGGCCGACGGCGCCGAGAACCTGGTCTCCATCAACAATGATGTCTGTCACAGTCAGCTCACCAGCGCGACGCAAATTTTCCGCGCGCCCCAATTGGGTTCGTAAGGTTTTTGCGACCGCCGGCCCCGTATTGAGGAAATCTACATAGACGCATCGCTCCACCTGATGTCCAGGTGCCATAACCTGCTTTAGATGATTACCTTCCCGTGCCCAACCTACTTTCCATTCCTCCATCTCCCGGATGCGAACAGGCGCTTCTTCACAGAGGATAGCGGCGAGTTCCTCGTTGCAGAGGCCGCGACCGGCCTCAAGGGTGTCACGCAGATGATGCGTCCAGTGATCCGGTTCCTGCTCACCGACAGCGGCGGCAACAGTCATCTGCGCCATTATGGTTGCGCCGCCACGGCTGATCAGACTTTTGTCGACTAGGACGACGTCCGCACCGTTACGCGCCGCGGAGATTGCCGCATACATGCCGGCACCGCCCGCACCGACCACCAAAACATCCGTTGAAACTTCAGCCGCCATTCTCTTATTCAAACTCCTCAACGATAGCCCTTATCTTGACCCGCTGCTGATCGGAAGAAAAATCTCCAGCCGCCCAATGAATCGTCGAACGCTGATCCCAAATCAAAAAATCCCCGACCGACCAATCATGCACATAGGTATTGTCCGGACGTGTTGCATGCACGACCATGCTCTGAGGCAACTGCACGCTTTCCGTTGGCTCCAGTTCGCGAAATCGTCGCGTGTGTGTTTCGTTCAGGTACAGCGCCCGTTTTCCCGAGACCGGATGGACCTTAACGACCGGATGCATGGCATCCATGCTATCCTCATCCTGATCATCATCCAGCGAATCCTCATACATTGTGCCACAAGGGCCCGCGCCGTGGCGGTGCAATCCAGTGAGGCCCGCCACCCGCTCCTGCACATCCGCATCCAGAGTGTCATATACCGCACACATATCCACAAACAGAGTGGCCTCTCCCTCTGATGTAACCTCAATAGGCATGCAGAATGCTGAGCTCGCGCAGGTCCTGGGTGCAGCTTCCGTCCGAATGCCAGGTTGTGGCGCGCGTGTTTCCAGAGGCATCGATAGATCCGTCTTCCGCCACATCGGTCAACCAGACCAAATCGGAAAATTCCGCATGTCTGTATTTTCTTAGTGCATGCTCCTGCAATGGGCCGAACCCTCTGGCAAAAGTGTGAAATTCGGACACGGCAAGCGGTGCACCGCGGAAAACCAACATCTTGTGCTCTGTAATCGCATTTAATAAGCCCGCATAGCAATTTTCACTCACCAATTGCGAGAGATCGACCCTTTCGACAACGGTGCCGATGCTCGAACCAAGAGAGGAAACGGGGAAACCCGTCATAGATTTCTCAACATTCGTCGGTAAGTGGCGAAATTTTATCACCATCGACCAGGAATCGCCCCGAGCCGTATCCGGCGGCCTCGGGAATAGTCATGATCCTGTGGTCATCATTGCCATTAACCGGCTTGCCCTTCGGCAATACCGTGACAACCTCGCGACCGGCAGTAACCGACATCGCATCATCCACGGTTCCGTTCTGTTCCAACAACTCAAGGTTCAAACGCGTTGGGAACATCACGTTGCGCTCGCCGCTTTCACCTGCAGCAACCGCTCTCGGCGGCCGAATCCAGACCGAGTGAACCGACTCGCTGCCGTCGTGTTCCGCCTTTTGGCGCCGCGGCATTCGAGCTAGGAAGAAATGCGTATCGAACCGTTTAGGACGGCCCAATGGCGTGATCCAATGCGCGAAATACGCTAAGCGATCGCAGCATAAACGCAAGTCTTCCTTCGCGACAATCTCGCCCCACTCAACGTCTCCCGCGTTTAGCGCTGAATGATATTTCCCGTAAAAATTGTGTGCTTCTTTGCCTTCAAGCACGGTTTGCACATCCGCATGCCGTGCGAGGACGACACCGCATTCTTCGAATGTTTCACGGACGCCTGCAACACGCAGTGCGGCCTCCGCCTCGGTTAATCCGTCGATGCCATCACAACGGGCAAGCAACGAAGGGGCAGAATCTTCAGGATCGACAAGCCCGCCAGGGAAAACCAAGGCAGAGGCGAAATGCATGCGATGGCTGCGCTCCACCATAAACACTTCGACTCCGTCTTCGGTATCACGGATAAGGAGCACTGTTGCGGCCGGTACCGGGGTGGCCGAATTTTTGGCTTGTTCGGACATAGAACCTCTCTTGGAAACTTCTCTAAAGCTAAGCCTTTACGTCGGCGTTACAAGCACGCCATTACCGTGCTATGTCACTCCTCAACAGGACAGAACGAAACGGAACAGCGACATGCCAAACGACTCCGCCCCGCTCGCACGGGAACACCAGACCAATAGCGAGACCATCGAAACGTTGCTGCAGCGACGCAGCATACGAAGATTTGACAAACAGCCGGTTTCCGATGATCAGGTCGACGCCATACTTCGGGCAGCCTTTCGGGCCCCGACGTCCTCAAACATTCAGAGCTACAGCGTGATCGTCGTGCGCGATCAGGATATCAAGCAGCAACTTTCCATACCAACAGGCGACCAAAAACATATTGCCGATTGCCCGGTGTTCTTGGCTTTCTGCGCCGATCTGACACGCCTTGAGCACGTCTTGCAGGAACGCGGTCATACACTTGCCGACAATAACCTGGAGGTGGGACTCGTTTCATCGATCGACGCATCTTTGGTAGGAATGTCGGCTTATCTGGCGGCGGAATCGCTGGGCATCAAAGGCGTCATGATCGGTGCGGTCCGGAATGACGCGGTCAAGATCGCGGAAATCCTCGGGTTGCCAAAATTCGTCTACTGCGTTTTCGGCATGTGCCTTGGCTATCCCGCCGAGATGCCACAGCAGAAACCGCGCATGGTACAGGACCTCGTCGTTCACCACGAACGCTATGAGTCAGCGAAAACAGCGGCAGCCGTGGACGCCTACGACCCGGCGCTTCGCGCCCACTATGAGAAAATCGGTAAAGAGACAACGCCCGATTCCTGGAGTCATGATATGGACAAGAAATTCCATCCACAGTTGCGAGAAGGTCTTCGAGAACAACTGAGAAAACAGGGCTTCGATTTCCGCTAAAGCGGGACAGCGTTGAAGCGGTCCTAATCGATATCAAGCTCGACGATAACAGGAGCATGGTCCGACGCCTTTTCCCATCCACGCGCGGGCCGCAGAACTGACGCATTTCTCAGACCGTCGACCAGGGCCGGCGTTACCCAAACATGATCCAGGCGTCGCCCTTTGTCAGCGGCATCCCAATCTCGGGCGCGGTAGCTCCACCAGCTGAAGAGCTTCTCTTCAGGCGGAATGAAATGGCGCACCGCATCGACCCAGTCGTTGCTTCCTTGAACAGCTTCTAAGCGTTCAACCTCTGTCGGCGTGTGACTGACGACTTTGAGCAACTGCTTGTGAGACCAAACGTCGGATTCCAGGGGAGCTATATTCAGATCGCCAACCAAAATTGCCGGCTTCTGACTGTCATGCCCATCTGAGAACCACTCCGTCATCTCATCCAGGAATGCCAGTTTATGGGCAAATTTCTCGTTCTTATCTGGATCAGGGACGTCGCCACCGGCTGGAACATAAAAGTTATGCAGGACGGTTCCACTCTCGAAGGTTACCGACTGGTGCCGGCAGTCGCTGCGACCACAAAAGTCCCGACCATCCGTCGCCACAAATGGCAGGTTTGAGAGAATGGCAACGCCGTTGTAACCTTTCATGCCCCGAAAATGCAGGTATTTGTACCCAAGTGCTTCGATATCGGAGCTTGGGAACAAATCACTATGCACCTTGATCTCTTGCAAACAGACGACGTCAGGTTTCTCGGATTTTGTCAGCTGCGCCAACAGCGGTAGGCGCAGGCGCACTGAATTTATGTTCCAAGTAATGAGCTTCATGTCGCCACCTATCCGATGCGAATATCAAGGTCGGCCAACCCATCTACATGGCCTAACAGATGGTCGCCTGAGACTACAGCGGATACACCGGACGGTGTTCCCGTCATGATCAAGTCACCCGGACAGAGGGTGATCAAGCTCGACAGGTAGGAAATGGTTTCGGGTACATTCCAGATCAGTTGATTGACGTCTCCTGATTGCCGCATCTCCCCATTCACCGTCAGAGTGACGGCCCCTTCAGAAATATGCCCAACGTCTATGACCCTTTGAATTTCGCTCATTGGTGCCGAACGGTCGAAACCTTTTGCCATGTCCCACGGCCGGCCCATGCCCTTAAATCCGCTTTGCATATCGCGCCGGGTGAAATCGAGACCGACACAATATCCATAGATTCGGTCCAATGCTTCATTCTCGGATATGCGGTAACCACCTGATGCGAGGGCGACGACCATCTCTATTTCAGGATGCATGTCCGAGGTCTCATCCGGGTACGGAACGGTGGTCCGATTCGCTACAACGGCATTTGCCGGCTTGGCGAAAAAAAATGGCGGTTCGCGGTCTGGATCATGCCCCATCTCACGGGCATGTGCGGCATAATTTCGGCCCACGCAAAAGATACGGTGTACTGGAAAGGGATCACCATCAAAGACGGGTATGGCCGGCGTTTCCCAGAGCGGAATGGCGTAAACGCTCATCTAAAAACCTACTTTCGGAAGATTTTCGTTGCGGCGGCGCACCCTGCCGTCAGCAACCACTGGGGTCAATAAGCGTCAGCGTAGATATCTCCTTCGCTGACGCCTCGATCTTTCAACAAATCGGCGACAGTCGAGACCATGACAGGCGGACCACAAAGGTAGACTTTCCAACCATCAAAATCACTAAGATCCGCGGCCAACGCTTCATGAACGAACCCCGTTCGGCGCGCCGTTTCGCCCAAAGGCTCTGAGAGCACCGGAGTGAAATGAAAGTTCGCATGCGACCGCGCGAGTTCGGAAAACCGTGCCTCGAAATAGATATCGCGTTCGTCACGGACACCGAAATAGAGATGAACCTCACGACCTCCATCTTTCGCAAGAGCGGTTTCTGCAATACTGCGTATCGGCGCCATTCCAGAACCCCCAGCGACGCAAAGGATCGGTCCTGTGTGTTCATCCCTAAAATACGAGCTACCCATAGGCGCGGTCACCATCACCGGATCCCCAATGCTCAGTTGGTCTAAGACATAGTGGCTGCTGCTCTCGCCGTCTCCCGACCGACGGATATGGAACTCGATACTATTGTCACCCGGCAGGCTGGCAATCGAATAGTACTTCTCAACGTCGTTTGGATAGACGACTTTGGCGTACTGACCTGCCTTAAAGACGAGTGGCGGTCCATCGGAGACGGTTAGTCTGATTAGCCGCGTGTCGTGCGTCAGTTTGTCGAACGCCTCAACCTCGCATTTGATCTCCCGGACTTCGTCCATCGCCGCACTCCTTTCAGTTGGCTCACGCGGCTCGAGTATCGATCGCTATTCCCGTTCTATTGAAAAAATGGAGGTGAACGGCCTCGCTAAATTTTGCGAACAAACGTCCATTGACGTCGTTCTTGCGAATATTTGGATGCTCAGGATGCCATTGAACGCCAAAGGTCAGTGCCGGAGCATCCGGAACACTGATCGCCTCGATCACTCCGTCATCGCTGATGGCCTCGACAAAGACCCCTTCGCCTGGATGATCGACAGCCTGAGCATGAAGAGAATTGACATTCACTCGCCGCGCCCCGTCGAACAGCCGTTCTAATAGGCCCCCCGGCTGGATGTCGATCGGGTGCTTATCCTCGAAACGCTCGTCGACTGGAATCGTCCTGTCCATCCGGTGATCCCGTTTCCCATCGAGTTCCTGCACGCGCTGGTGCAACGTACCGCCAAGCGCGACGTTCAACTCCTGTATACCCAGACAAACAGCAAACACAGGGATTGCCTTATCGATGGCGGTACGTATCAATGGCAGCGTTGTGGCGTCCCGTTCCGGACAGTGAGGTGTTCCCTCGATACTCGGTTCTCCACCGTATTGGTGCGGTTCCACGTTTGGGCGGCCGCCCGTCAACATAACTCCATCTAAAATTTCGACCAGGCAGCTCGTGCTGACGCAATAACCGACCGCGGGAATCATTACAGGTACACATCCGGTCATCTCCACCGCGCAATGGATATATTTTTCGCTGACCCTATGAGACGTGTGACCGTCGAGTTCGTATGGTGTCGCAGGGATGCCGATCAACGGCTTCTTGTTCATTTTCATCCACTAAGAATGGGATGCAATTGCGCCCGTGTCGAGACCCGCAGCGCGGTCAATTTCCGGACCCGGAGAACGTATAGATGAACTCA
>CAXGSZ010000019.1:0-13765 GCA_964012455.1 uncultured Alphaproteobacteria bacterium | reverse complement strand
CCGGCCCCAGCGGCTAGGAAGAGGATGGCTGCCCCGCCAAACATCGTCATAAAGGCGGCCTGCCAATCCCAGAGCGCCACAATAGGCGGGAGGATAAGGCCCGCCAAGGCGCCCCCCGCCGGCGTTGCGCATTGTTTTACGGAGAAAATGAAAGCGGACCATCGTGTCGGCGATATTCTGGTCAGTACGAAGCTGCCAACCGGATTCATTGGTCCCGTCGCGAGCCCGAGGCATAGTGCCGAGAGGAAAGCGAAGGCCGGCGTCGCGCCGATCAACGCGAGGCAGCCGAGTGCTACAGCGAGCATCATCGCGCGAAATGCGGCCGCAGCGCCCCACAGGGCGACCATACGTCCCGACAGCAATCCAGAGATACTTCCCGCGGCATATACGACCGCCACTAGATAGCCGACCCATTCGGGCGGTATCCCGATGTCGCCCGCCGCATCGGGAACGACCACGGTGATGCCGTAGGACGACATCACGATTGTACTCTGCATCAGGATGATCGCTGAGAGGGGGAGGAGGACGCGTCTTTCGAAGAGTTCCTGCATTGGGTTTAATCTGGAACGTTGTACCGAACCTTAAACAGCGTCTCTTTGGTGAGAACGTGAAATGCCGGAAATGCACGAGGAAGACCTCGCCTATTGCCATTATGTTGGTTTCGCGAACCAATCACTTCCCACCGCGGTCCTAGGCCTTCTGAATGAAGCGGGAATTTGCACCGGCACCGTGGTCGATCTTGGCTGTGCGGGCGGTTATCTTTTAGCTGCTCTGACGGCGGAGGGGTTTCGGGTTGTCAGGGGCGATGGTTCATATGTAGCGTTGTCCTTTGCCATTACCGTGGCGCCCGGCGCTGAGCTTCACTGTAGTCATGCCGAGGCTTTCGATCTGCTGGTTTGCCGTGCGGTCACGGCGCTAGGCGAAATCCTCTGTTATCTTTCCATCGACGATCTCCACGCCTTGTTGGAGATTGCTATTTTGCCGCGCGTATTCGACGCGCTTGCTCCGGGTGGATCGTTGATTTTCGAGGTTGTGGTAAGGGACGACGCCAATCCGTTCCACTATCGTCACCTACGGGACGTTGACGATTGTTTTATTGATCACGGCTTAATGGAAGACACGCGCCGACACATATTGTGCCGCAACATCATCCTCAATCAGCGTGTCGATGGCGTCTGGTGACGATCGCGGGAATACCATCGGCTTCGTTTGCACACGCTAGCTGAAATTGAATCACGACTTTACTAGGTGGGGTTCGACGTCGAAACAGCGGGCCGGATTGGCGACGTGATCATGCTACCTCGGTGGATGGCCTTTATCTGCCGGAAACCCGCGTGCTAAAAGGAAACCAATAAATAGGGACTAAAAGGGAGTTTCTGGGGAATGCGTTACCTCCACACGATGGTGCGAGTGAAGGACCTTGATCAGTCGCTCGATTTCTATTGCAAAAAACTTGGCATGATCGAAGTGCGCCGTACCGAAAGCGAGAAAGGCCGCTATACCAACCTTTTCCTCGCCGCTCCCGAAGACAAAATGAGCGCGGAAGCATCAAAATCACCTGTACTGGAATTGACGTACAACTGGGACCCGGAGGACTATACTGGCGGGCGGAATTTCGGCCATCTCGCGTTTGAAGTAGAAAACATCTACGACCTGTGCCAGAGACTGCAGGAATCGGGCGTTACCATCAATCGGCCGCCCCGCGACGGTTATATGGCTTTCATCCGTTCACCCGACGGTATCTCCATCGAGCTTTTGCAGAGGGGTGGCGCCAAGGAAGCTGAGGAGCCGTGGCAGTCGATGGAAAACACTGGCTCCTGGTAGCTCCGCCTAAATCCAACGACGAACCTGCTGCATATACTGTCGATAATCTTCGCCGAAGGTTGCCTCAAGTCCGGCTTCCTCTCGCCGAATGAAGGCGAATTGTATTATCCCGATAAAGGCCGGTACTACGATTAACGGTAGCGGTTTGCCGAGCGTGATCCCAAAGCCCAGTAGGGCCAGCCCCATTCCAGCATAAATTGGGTTGCGGGAGTATCGAAACGGCCCGTCTGTCACCAGTACGTTCGCTACCCGAAATGGCAGGATGGTCGTCCCGCGGCGTTTAAAGACCAGGTCCACATAAATTGCGATGCAGAGGCCAATCCCGATCATCAGCGATCCAACATAGCTGACGGGTGTATCCAGAAGCACTGACTGCTCGGGCACGTGGTCCAGTGCGACCATTGAGACGACCGAAACCAGGAGCCAGAACGGTGGGATGAAGGGCGGTTGTAAATAGTCTCTCATTTTGGGAACTGCGATTTTTTAAAGAAGTTGGCCGGAAATCCGGGGCACCGGAAAGATGAAGCCTAAAGAATCTGAAACACGTCGTAGGCGGCATGATCGGGCATACGCCGACCAACGCCGACCGATACGATTCGGTTCAGCCAGTCGTATTGTGGCGCGGACGTCTCAAAATAGGGTGTGTTGCGAAGGTAATATTCTGACGGGTCGACGATCTCGCCATCAGCGATCCGCTGCATCACCTCTTCCGAACTGTATCGTACGCCGGTGTAGTACATGAAGATCAATGCATCGTCGTCTGTCTTTAGAATGAGACGGACGTTCGGATTCATTGCGCCGTCGTTTCGGAATATCTTCTGATCCATGCCGCCTAGAACAGTGCCATTAATTTTTGGGCCTTCGAAGCTGCCATCGCCTAACATATCGATATGACGTGTGCCGAACGGAGTTTCTCCAACATCGTGAAGCAAATCAACGGTAACGCGAATGGTGAACAGGAGTTCCGATTTCAGCTCAGGCATCAATGGGTTCCGTTGTCTTCTTTAATGTTCGTTTTTCTTGAGGGCTTCGGGAATTGGTCCGCCAGTCGCCCAGTCTAAGAGTTGGACCGTATGCAGGACGGGTATGGTAGTGCCGTCGGCAATCTGCGCCATGCAGCCGATATTGCCGGCGGCGATTGCGTCCGCACCGGTCGCTTCGATATTGCTGACCTTGCGTGCCTGGAGGCGGCTGGCGATCTCCGTTTGCAGAAGGTTGTAGGTGCCGGCGGATCCGCAGCAAATGTGACTTTCCGCCGGACTGACAACGTCAAACCCTGCAGAAACGAGTAATTCTTTGGGCAAGTCGGTAATCTTCTGTCCATGCTGCATGGAGCAGGCGGAATGATAGGCGATCTTGATTGCCTCCGGCGCTTCTGCACACGTTAGGTCGAGCATTGCTAGGAACTCTGTGATATCCTTCGTGAGCGCCGAAACGTTTGCAGCTTGCTCATTCAGTTCCTGATCATTTCGGAACATGAAGCCGTAATCCTTGACCGTAGTGCCGCAACCGCTGGCATTGACAATGATGGCGTCGAGGTCGGCGTTGTCCGCCTCGCTGGTCCATGCGGAAATGTTGGTTAAGGCTTGCCTGCGGCTTTCAGTCGTCCGACCCATGTGATGGACCAGAGCGCCGCAGCAACCGGCTCCTTGTGCGACTACCACTTCTATGCCGAGCCGTGTAAGAATCCTCACCGTTGCTTCGTTGATTTCGGGTGCTAGAACTTGTTGCGCGCAGCCATTCATCAGAGCGACGCGCCCGCGTCGCTGGCCCTTTGCGGGGAAGGTTTGGGGGCGGTCGACCCTTGACGGCGGCGCTACCGAACGCGGTGCGAGCGCGAGCATAGCACCAAAGGTTCCGGGTAGAAGTCGCGCAAAGGGCTTTATGACCGACGCAGCAATGAGCGCCAGCCTGAACACGAATGGGCGCGGCAGAACGGCGGCGAGCAATCCCCGTATCACCCGGTCAATAAATGGCCGGGAATACGTTTTTTCGATGTGCGCGCGGGCGTGATCGACCAGATGCATGTAGTGAACACCGGACGGGCAGGTGGTCATACAGGATAGGCACGACAGGCAACGGTCGACATGACGAACTGTTTCCTCGGGTGCTGCGATGTCCCGTTCGAGCATGTCTTTGATCTGATAGATGCGGCCCCGTGGCGAATCCAGTTCGTCGCCGAGAAGGGTGTAAGTCGGGCAGGTCGCCGTGCAGAACCCGCAATGCACGCAAGCCCTTAAGATGGTGTTCGCTTCCGCAATATCCGGATCGGCAAGCTGAGCCAAGGTAAAGCTGGTTTGCATTGTCTACACCCCCGCGTACATCCGACCGGGGTTCAGGATACCCAGGGGGTCGAAGCCGTCCTTGATGCGGGCGCTCAGTTTGGCCAAACCGTCCGATTGCGGCTGGAAGACTGGCACCGTCGCGCGCAACTCTTCCGGCCCACGAATAAGCGTAGCGTGTCCGCCGCTGGCGGCGACGGTTGCCCGGATTGTCTCCGTTGACGGGGATCCAGTGTCGTTCGTAGCCAGCCAGACAAGCCCACCACCCCAATCCATAAAGGCATCGATTCCTGTCTCTACGGTTAAATGATCGATGATTTCGGCGCCTGTCTGGGGTGGTACGGATATGCGCCATACTGGGCGGGTGTCTCCCGCTTTCGCGAAGGGCAGGACGTCGCGAACCTCCGTCCAAAAGCGTGCGGAATTGTGTCCATGTAGCTCTTCGGTCTCGCCAAATGAGGAAAGCTCGTCTCGGAGCGCCTGACAACGGTATTCAACGGAAGGGCCGGGTCCTTCTACGCGGATGGCCGTAATGCTCGAGCCGGCATCACGTACATAGGAAGCGTCTGAGCCGGCGCTCAGCGACTGCGGAAGCCACGTGCCGCCAGTGATGTCATGGGGGCTGTGAAAAGCCCGCGTCAGGGCAGCGACGCCGTTGACTGCGTCTAAGCCCAAGACCAGTACGGTCCGGGTTTTCTCCGGTGCTGGCAGGACTTTGACGGTTAGTTCTGTCATCACACCGAGCGTGCCCCAGGATCCGGCGAGAAGCTTACACAGGTCGTATCCCGTGACGTTCTTCACCACGCGTCCACCGGACTTGTAGGCATCGCCGCGGCCCGAGACGGCCTTGAAGCCGAGAAAGTGATCGCGCGCCGCGCCGGCTTTGATTCGCCGAGGACCGGAGAGGTTGCATGCGATAGTTCCGCCAAGCGTGCCCTTGCCGGCATCATGACCAAGCAGTGCAGAGAGGTTCGGCGGTTCGAAGGCGAGCTGCTGACGGCTGTTGGCGACGGCTTCTTCGATTTCCGACATCGGCGTGCCGGCGCCGGCCGACAGAACCAGTTCTTCCGGCTCGTAGAGGCTGATGCCCGTCAATGCTGAGACGTCCAGCGTATGCCCGACATTACCGGGCCGACCCATGTCGCGCTTGGTACCGTGACCGATTAGCTCGACCGGCGTCTCGTTCTCGGCCGACCATCGTACGGCATCACTTACCTGCTCCGACGTTTCGGGTTTTAGCGTCTCGGGCATAACCTAAAAACGCGGTATGTCGGGAAAACGGGTCTGGCCGCCGTGGATATGGACACGGCCGAGTTCGGCGCACCGGTGCAGTGTCGGAAAGACCTTGCCCGGATTCAGCAGGCTATTTGGATCGAAGGCGCATTTGAGGCGCTGTTGCTGCTTGAGGTCATCATCGTTGAACATCGTACCCATAAGGTCACGCTTCTCAACTCCAACGCCGTGCTCGCCCGTCAAAACGCCGCCGACCTCGACGCAAAGCTTAAGGATTTCACCCCCGAACTCTTCTGCTTTTTCCAGTTCACCGGGGTTGTTGGCATCATAGAGGATCAGCGGATGCAGATTTCCATCGCCTGCATGAAAGACGTTGGCGACACGGAGGCCGTAATGCTCGGACATCTCGTTCATGCACTTCAGGACATGTGGTAACTGGTGGCGCGGTATCGTTCCATCCATGCAGTAATAGTCCGGTGAAACCCGGCCGACCGCGGGAAAAGCGACCTTGCGTCCGGCCCAGAAGCGTTCTCGTTCTGCTTCGCTCTCAGAGATGCGGATTGTCGTGGCCGCGTTGACCTCGGCGATCTGTCGTACGCGCTCGATCAGGTAATCCACTTCTGTCTCCGGACCGTCGAGTTCGACAATCAAAAGGGCCTGACACTCGACGGGATAGCCGGCGTGAACGAAATCCTCTGCGGCCTGGATGGCTGCTCCGTCCATGATTTCCATACCGCCCGGGATGATGCCAGCACCAATGACATCGCTGACGCATTGTCCGGCGGCCTCGCTCGATGGAAATCCGATTAACAGTGCCCGCGCCGTTTCGGGTGCCCGCAGAATCCGAACAGTTACTTCAGTAACGACCCCCAGAAGCCCTTCTGACCCCGTCAATACGCCAAGTATATCGTAGCCTTCGCTATCGAAATGTTTACCGCCTAGCCGAATTACTTCGCCGTCTATAGTGACAAACTCGAGGCCAAGCACGTTGTTGGTCGTAAGCCCGTATTTTAGGCAATGCACGCCGCCAGAATTCTCTGCGATGTTACCACCGATTGTGCAGGCAATCTGAGACGATGGGTCGGGTGCATAGTAAAAACCTTTGTGTGCGACAGCCTGGGTCACGCCAAGGTTGGTTACGCCCGGCTGCACGACTGCGCAGCGGTTGGCGAAATCGACCTCGAGTACTTGATTGAACTTTCCCATTCCAAGCAGCACGCCGTCTTCCAGCGGCAATGCGCCACCCGACAGCGATGTACCCGCGCCTCGCGGCACTACCCGTATGCCATTCTCGTGGCAGTACTTAAGAACCAGCCTTACCTGTTCCGTCGTCTCTGGCAGGACAACGATCATTGGGAGTTGCTTGTAGGCGGTGAGACCATCCGTCTCGTACGCGCGACGCTCGGCCTCCTCGGAAATCACACCTTCACCAGGCACGATATCGCACAGCGCCGCGGCGATCTCCGCGCGGCGGGCCAATACATCCGTGTCGGCGTCGGGCATCTTCAGCATGGAAGATCTCCTTCAAGAACTGGAAGTAACATAGCTGGAACGATGCGGGCTCGGAAAGCGGCTCTGCGATCAAATGGCACAATTATATCGGCGCTCAATATCTCAGGTTTCGGTCAATTATGTTGCGAAAGGGTTTACCGGCGACCTAGCTTGCGATGTTTTCAAAGACGAGATCAATCGTGAGGGGCCGAAATTGTCCTCGTCGTCTGAAAAGACATGGGGTGTCAGTATACCGTTGGGCCCGACCAAAGCAGCGAATCCGGCGGCAGCGGCTCTGAATCGAACACATCCAGAACCGCCCCGCGCAGCCGACCATCGGCTAGCCGCCGGCACATTGCGTCATGGTCGACGATGCTGTCGCGACCGAGATTAATGAGGCCTGCCTCTGGCTTGAGCAACGCGAGGGCGGCATCGTCATCAATCTTTCCATCTCCAGTGTGAGCAGGGCCGTCACGGCGAATTGCACGGTCTTGGGTGCGTGTACGCCGCTTTTGTATGTGAGCACCGCAGATGTCGGCAGCCAATCGAGTGGCATCACATATTCGATACCCGCTCCGGTCTTGTGAATCCATTTCAGATTCGGGGCCAGGCGCGACTTGTCACCGTGGCTGGGCGGATGCGCGGGACAAGCTAGGGTTATTTGTACCAACGGCACTTGGAGATACACCATGTCACGCGATGACCTGACCTTCGGTTGGTTCTTGCCGACCAGCGGAGATACGACCTGTCTTTCTGATCCGCAGGCGCGCATTCCGCAAAGTCCGGAGGTGTTCGAAGAAATTGTCCGTGAAGTCGACAACGGAGGTTTCAAATATTTGCTCATGCCCGTCAACGCGACCTGTTGGGAAGCAACCGTGGTAGCGAGCTATTATGCGGCGCGAACACAAAACGTGGCGCCATTGATCGCGCTTCGCTCCGGTTACTGCAATCCCACGTTGGCCGCAAAGATGTTCGCGACACTAGACCAGATGTCCGGAGGACGCCTCTGTATCAACTTGATCGCCGGGATCAGTGATGAAGACACGCAAGCCGACGGCATTATGGATTCAAAGGAAGTCCGTTATGAAAAGATGGATGAAGAAGTCGAAATCATGAAAAAGCTGTGGGCGACGGATGGCCCGATCGATCATCAGGGAAAACACTATTCGGTGACGCAGGCCATCGAGCCGAAGCCTGTTCAAGATCCGTATCCGCCCTTCTTCCTCGGTGGAGGATCGGACTACGCGCTCGATATTTCGGCCAAGCATTCGACGGTACATTTATTTTGGGGCGACCGCCCGGATTCGATCGCGCTTAAAATCGAAGACATTCGCGAGCGTGCGGCGCGGTTTGGTCGCCGGGACACGATCCGTTTTGGTATGCGCTTGCAGGTCATCTGCGCCGATACTGAAGAAGCGGCTTGGGAAGAAGCCTATCGGCTGATCGACGGCTCGACGAAATTCAACCTGGCTAACAACCGGCGCGGCCTTGCGGCTGTCGAGGGTATCCGCAAGACGTCGGAGGCAAATCGGCAGGTTTGGGCGCTGCTCGAGGAATCCGGTCAAGATATGAAAATTCATCCTCATCTTTGGACCGGTATTTCACGGGTCCGGGCGGGTGCGGGAATTGCGGTCGTGGGAACACCGAAGCAAGTTGCCGAGACACTCAACGAATTCGTCGAAGCCGGATGCAGCAGTTTTTGTCTTTCGGGCTATCCCCATGCCAAGACAGCGCGAATATTCGCATCGGAGGTGATGCCTTATTTCTCGGGACGCCTATCAGAGGGGCTTCCCCACGCAGCCTGAGAACCCTTGCAGGCAGGGAGAAGTTGAAGAAGCGGCTAAACTGCTGGTAGAGCTCGATGGGATCGATAGAACCGCCAGAGACCACTTCCGATTTGATCTGCCGGTCGACTAGCAATGTCGCAAGGCCGTATACGAAGTACCAGGCGATGAACGCCTGGTCGGGCGCACCGCCGGATTTCAGTTCCGGCTCGGAATTCGCCCGTCTTGATAGTTGCTTTAAAACAAGGCCAGCCAATCGGCTCGGAGGACGTAATGTGTAGAAACATGGTTCAACGCAAGGTCGCTTTTCGTCTGTAGCCGAATAGTTACTTCAGGGACGGAGATCATGCCGACGAGGAGGTCATGCCTATGCCGAAAGCCGTTCTACTGGAGAAACGGGACGCGGTTTGGCTGTTCATCATCGACCAGCCGGAGAAAATGAACGCCCTGGGTTTTGCCGGTAATGATGAAATTACAGCGCTCTGGCGGGACTTTGCGTCAGACCGAAGTGCACGGGTAGCAGTGGTTACCGGCGCCGGTGAGAAATCTTTCTGCGCAGGCGCCGACTTAAAGACCTATACCATGCCATTCGCGACCGCACCGGCCATGGAATTCCGGCACAAGTTCACAAATGGTCCGGGATTCGCGGGTATTACGCGCGGTATGGAGATAAACAAGCCCGTGATCGCGGCGATCAACGGGTACGCAATGTCTGGCGGTCTCGAACTCGCGCTTGCAGCTGATATTAGATTTTGCTCGCCGAATGCGCAGTTCGCTTTTCAGGATGTTCGCTGGGGCTTCCATCCATGTGATGGCGGATGTGTGCGGTTACCGCAAATTGTTGGCCTTGGGCACGCGATGGAGTTGATTTTGTCAGGCGACCGGATCGATGCGGAGCACGCATATCGGATCGGTCTCGTGAACCGGATCGTGTCGGGCGACCGGTTGCTCGAGGAGTCCCTGCAATATGCCGAGCAATTGGCGTCTCGGGCACCGCTTGCGCAGCAGGCCGCAAAGGAAGTCGTGTTGGCCGCATATGGCAAGGCAATGGAGGACGCCCTGCGTATGGAGTCGCGCTCGTTTTACGACCTGGGCCAGACAGAGGATTTGGACGAAGGCACGACTGCCTTTCGGGAGAAGCGGGACGCGGCATTCAAAGGGCGTTGAGATGATGGAACACACGATACTGGGTCCTGGGTTTGCAGTTGAAATCAAGGGTGTTGACCTTTCCAAGGAGCAGACGCCAGAGGCGGTAAATGCGATGCGCGATCTGTGGCTTCAGCACAAGGTTGCCGTATTCCGTGAGCAAAACCTGGAGGACGAAGAGCTGATCCGGTTTGCTGAGTATTTCGGACCGACTTACGTCTACGTTCGTGACCAATTCAACGATCGTCAGAGACCTGCGATAACGATCATTTCCAATATCGAGCAAGCGGGTCGAAAGATGGGTGATCTCGGAGACGGGGAGGTACATTGGCACACGGATCAAGCCTATTCGAGAGAGGGCTCATTCGGCACTATTCTCTACGGGGTTGAGATCCCCGAAGATGGCGGTGCGACTTGCTATGGTGATCTGGCGCAGGCGTATGATGCTATGCCGGCCCCCCTGAAGGCTGGAATTGCTAATAAGCTCGTTACCTATTCAATCGCACGGGCAGCGGAAACGCAGAAGCTGGGCCTCCCGGTGGCGCAACGCCGAGCGAAGCCGCCGCTTTCTCATCCGCTCGTTCGGACGCATCCCTATCTGGATCGCAAGGCCCTGTATATCAGCCCCAACCATGCTCTGAATGTGGATGGTATGGACGCTGAAGAGAGCGCGGCCCTGCTTAAGGAGGTCCATAGCTATGCGACGCGGCCGGAGGCGGTTTACTGCCACCAATGGCGACCCGGCGATCTGGTCATTCACGACAATACTTCGACAATTCACCGCCGCGATCCATTTCCTGCGGAACAGCGCCGACTGCTGCGGCGCACGGGGTTTTTGTTGCCGGAGGCGGAGCGCGCGCGGTTCTAGGTGGCGGTTGCCGGTATTTCCCGTAGCGCCAAGTTCGCCCACGGCGACCTTGGCGCTAACTGCTTTACACAAGGGAGGTGTGTTAGATGGCGGCCCAGGCCTAAGACGTTGTGGTGGTTGGCACAGAAAATACCGCTGTTTGTGCGGCCATTTCGGCGAACTGGAGGGCGCTGATGTCCTCGTCGTCGAGAAAGCGCCCGAAGAGGAAAAGGACGGTAATTACTACTTCACCGCCGGAGGGTTTCGCTTCGTGCATGCTGGGCTCGAAGATGTTTGTGGGGATGTCTTGGTCTATTTATCCGAGCAGAGCGTGCGCAGATCGATCTGCCGGCTCACGACCGCGCCCATTTCTAGGAACAGTTCATGCGAGTGACGCGTCACCAGTTGGGTGAATATCTCGCCAAGACGCTAATTGAAGGTTTTGGGCAATCGCGCGGCGGCTTTCGCGGCCGAATATGCGCGTGGCCAGAATATCGCGATTGTTTACTAAATTCGAAGAAGAAAAAGAGGGGAAAGAAATGCCGTCAAACGAAGTGATCGGTTTCATTGGGCTCGGCGTTATGGGCGGGCCGATGTGCGGCCAAATCGCACGCAAGGGGGATAACCGGGTCGTTGGATACGACAATGTGTCGGCGGCGTTGGAGGCGACGGCCTCCGACGGTGTAGAGGCGGGTGCTTCGCTTGCCGACGTTGCGGCGGCAGCGGATATTATCTTCCTGTCGCTTCCAGGAGAGCCGCAAATCCGCGACGTGTGTCAGGGAGAGGGCGGCTTGATCGCGTTGGCGCGGTCGGGCCAGCTCATTGTTGACTGCAGCACGGCCCCGGTGCCGATGACGCACGAGATTGCGGCCCAGTTTGAGGCCAAGGGTGTACGGTTCGTCGATGCGCCGGTGACCCGGTCGGCGCAAGCGGCGCGGGACGGCACACTGAGCTTCATGGTCGGCGGGAACGCGTCGGATGTTGAACGGGCGCGGCCATATTTCGACCGGATGGGGCAAGAGGTGAACCACGGTGGCCCGGTCGGCGCTGGACAGTTCATCAAGCTGATGAACAACATGCTCGTGGCGCGGATTACCCATGCGCTCGGCGAAGCGCTCATGGTGGCGCGTGAGTCAGGCCTTGTCGACGGTGAGACCTTGTTCAAGGCGATGGCGACCGGTTCCGCCGATAGCTTCGTGCTGCAAAATCACGGCATCAAATTTATGGCAAAGGACAACCATCCCACCGAGTCCTTTCGCATCAGCTATATGCTGAAGGACCTGAACTATGCGATTGATCTGGCCGAAGCGTATGGCGTCAACATGGCAGGGGCCTATACGAACCAGGAAGTGCTACAGCGGGCGGATTCGATGGGTTTTGGCGAGAAGTACCATACTGTCATTGTCGAAGCAGTCGAGCGCGGTTTGAAGAAGTAGCCGGCTTAGCGCGCGACGGTCATACGCAAAATCTTGTCGTCACCGGGCCGGGGGCTGCCCCGCCCGTCGCGGTTGCTGGTCAGCACATAAAGGTGACCGTCGGGCCCGTCGACAGCGTCGCGCAGCCGCCCCAGAACGCCGTCGTATTCATCCCCCGCGAACAATCTTTCGATTGAAAGGACACGCCGTCCTTCGATCCGAAGCCGGATCAATGCTTCAGAGCGCAGTGTGGCGACGTAGAGAGCGCCTTTGTGAAAGGTCATGCCGGCAGGCGGCACGGAAGTGTTCGGCCACATCGCGATCGGGTCGACATAGGGGGCGCGACCAGGTGCGCCGACGATACGCGGCCAGCCATAGTTTCGGCCTTCCTCGATGATATTGATCTCATCATGCGCGCCGAACCCCACTTCGCCGGACGGCCCATGCTCGGATTGGTACAACGCACCGGTTTCCGGGTGCCATGCCAGTCCCTGCGGGTTGCGATGGCCATATGACCACACCGGCGAATTTGGGAAAGGGTTGTCCGACGGAATACCGCCGCCCGGATCGATGCGCAGCACCTTTCCGCCAAATGCCTTAAGGTCCTGCGCCATGTGCATTTCGAAGATTTCCCCCGTTGTTGCGTAGAGCATTCCATCCGGGCCGAAAGCGATGCGGCCGCCATTGTGAAACAGGGCGCCGGGAACGCCGCCAAGGACAATCTTGTCGAAGACGCCGTGGGTGCCTCGGTCGACGAGCCGGATGATACGGTTGCGGACGCCACGGACGCCCCGCCAGGTATACATGGCGTAGATATAGGGCTCGGTCGGAAATTTCGGGTGGACGGCCAGACCCATAAGGCCGCCTTCGCCACGGGCGAAGAGGTTTAGAAAGAAATCACCGGCCCCGGAGGCGCCCCGTGTCGTCTCGAAGACGGCGTAGGGCGATTTCTCCAGATGGCCGTTTTGTATCAGGCGGATGCGGCCGGGCCGTTCGCTGACCAATGCGCGGCCGTCCGGCAGGAAGACCAACGACCACGGCGCTTCGAGACCGGTGACCCACGCCTCGACACGGATATCGGGTGGTATCGGGAGGAAAACGTCAGCCACTGTCTGAGGCTTCGGTCCGACGATCGGCTCGGCGCTGACGGTCGCCGTCATGACAACGAGTAAGATGGCAGCTGCCAACGCCCGTATTGGTCTCCAGTAGCCCATATCGTCCCCTTACCGTTTCTCGAACTGATGCTATTATAGCTCCCATGACTAGCGTAGCAGGAATTGGGGAAGAGTTTCGCGACGATGAACGTCGACGGCTGGGGCTACCGCCTGACGTGGTGAAACGACTGACGCGGATCGATCCGTTCCGGGCCTGGCTTGGTGTACTGGAGACCGTTGGCCTGATCGGACTGTCGATTGCGGCGGCCCTCTATTGGTGGACGCCGTGGGCGGTGATACCGGCCATGATCGTCATCGCCGGTCGCCAGCAGGCATGCTTCGTCCTGGCCCACGATGCCGCGCATTACAGACTGTTCAAATCTCGCGGCTTGAATGATTTCATCGGCCGTTGCCTTGCGGCACCAGTCGGCCTCTCCATGCGCACGTATCGTGTGCTGCATCGTTTGCATCACAATCATCTCTACGAGGAGCGCGATCCGGACATCGCTCTCGTCGGCGGTTATCCGAGAGGTCGTAAATACCTGGCAAAGAAGCTTATTTCCGACCTGTTCGGTCTGAACGCCTGGAA
>CAXGSZ010000018.1:0-14145 GCA_964012455.1 uncultured Alphaproteobacteria bacterium | reverse complement strand
ACGCCCGGGACAGCCTGACCCAAAGCATCCTCGATGGCTTGCGCGCGGACGGCAGGGAGCTCAATGCCCTCACCATCGACGACTTGCAGATGGTAGACGAATTCCACACGCGCGGTCGCCAGACAACGATAGGGGTTATTGCTTTGACTAAATCTTCCCCACACCACACGGTCGTCGATATGGGAAGCGGTATTGGCGGGCCGGCGAGGTACATCGCGCATACCATTGGATGCTGGGTCAGCGGAATTGACCTGACAGCGAGTTTCGTCGCAACAGCGAATAAACTCTCGGAACTAACGAGCCTAGCGGATCGCGCTCGCTTCCAGCTCGCCAGCGCCCTCGATACGCCTTTCGACGACGATACCTTCGACGGGGCGGTGACAATCCAGATGCAGATGGGTATTGCCGACAAGAATGCCTTCTACCGCGAGGTCTTCCGTATCCTGAAGCCCGGTGGTGCGTTCGTCTACCAGGATTTTGTCGCAGGACCGAACGACGGGCCATTGAACATGCCAACACCTTGGGCCAGTGAACTACATCACAGCTAATTGTATCTGCCGAACGATTTGCGAAAGGCCATTGAAACATCCGGCCTCGTCAACGAGCTCTGGCGCGATACAATGGAGGAGATGAAAGCCTGGCAGGATCAGCAAGACGCAGCGCCAAATCCCGATGGCCCGCGACCCGCCCTTGGTATTCACCTAGTGTTGGGCCCTATGGCTTCAGAAAAACAGCGGAACACGCAGCGAAACTTGACGGAAGGGCGGATCGGATACGTACAAGCGGTATTTCGTAAACCCACCTCGAGTTGACAAATCAGGTCGTCGTATTGATGACGTCCATTACCTCGCCACTGCCCTGCCAAATCATCTGGATCGCGACATAAGCGATAATGGCGAGGCCGACATAGCCGAGCCAGGTGTGTTTCTCAAGCAGCTTGGCGATGTAATTGGCCGTCAACGCCATCAATGCGATGGAGAGAACGAGGCCGAATATAAGCATCTCCAAGTGATCGCGTGCCGCGCCTGCTACTGCGAGGACGTTGTCAAGAGACATCGTCGCATCCGCCACGATGATATTTACCATCGCGGTCCGCAGGGTTTTTGGCGGGCCTTTCCTCGCGTTCTCTTCGGCTTCGCGCTCGATATCCTCAACGGTACCACCCGCCCGCATTTCCTGCCACATGCGCCAGCAGACCCATAACAGCAACAGTCCGCCAACCACTTTGATGCCGATGATGCTGAGCAACTGCACCACGATTGCCGCAAACAAAATACGTAGGACAGTGGCGCCAACAATGCCCCAGAAGATCGCCTTTTTCCGGAGGTCAGGCGGAAGCCCGGCGGCGGCCATGCCGATGATGATCGCGTTGTCGCCGGACATCACGATGTCGATGACGATAATCTGGAGGAACGCCGTAAGTTCAGGCGTGATGAGGCTATCGAGCATAAGTCCTAAAAAATCCGCCTATACCACAATGTAACTGCCGCAACTCTCTGTTCGAGCGAAAGAATTTTTGATACCGCACTCAAACGACGTTCCCGGCCCCAGAAGCCGCGATCCTTTTTACGAGATACCATCCGTCCTGCAAAGGCTGAAGACGGCACGGGCGCCAAATTCCCGGTTCCGTCGAGAAAAGAGTGCACGTTGACTACATTGACCCGACATGACCGTCGGATCAAACTCATACTTATTCAGTTGCCTGCGTGGTGAGTCCTTCCTCAAAATCACGCGCCACAAGCCGCTCGTCCCGCTGGCTCGGCTCGCCATAACCGCCACCGCCACCCGTCCGCATGATCAGCAGATCACCTTTCTTCAGCTCAACTCCAGCCTTGGAGCCGACTGAGATGGTCTCGCCATCACGCTCGATCAGATTTTCCGCATGCCGACCGGGGCCACCGCCAAAGACTCCATCGGCGGCAATACGGAAGCGGTCCCCATATGTCGCGAAGGCAACGCCGTCCTCGAGAATACGATAACTCTTCTCGAAACCGAGGCCGCCACGATGCCGACCCTTACCCCCGGAATCCGGGATGAGAGCGTAATTCTCGACTCGGAAGAATCCGTAATCGAGTTCCATCGCTTCCAGAGGAATATTCGAGCAGTTGGAAAGCGCACAATCGACCCCGTCGCAGCCGTCACTATAGGCGCCGCCGCCGTAGCCACCGCCGAATATCTCAAGGTAGATATTGTACCTACCGTCCCGGAACTCGCTCAGGCAGGCGGCAGTCGTCGTGTCGTAACCGGGTGCAATGACCCGCTCGGGCACAACCTGTGACAGCGCAGACATGACCGAGTTAAAAACTCGATAGCTTGGCAACAACCGAGCACGTACCGGAGCTGGCGGCGTCGGGTTGAGGACGCTACCCAACGGGGCCGTCACCTTGATCGCTCGCGTGCTGCCGTCGTTGATCGGTACATCTGGGTCTGTCAGCACCGACTTTAGACAGGCGATCGCCGACGCCTCTGTCGAAGCGAACGGGTTATTCATGTTGGTCTTTACCTGCCCGTCGCTGCCGGCAAAGTCTACTTCGATATTGTCGCCGTCCACTGTAAGGTTTGCTTTGATACGGACAGGCTCCTGGCCGATTCCGTCGTCGTCCATCATGGCTTCGCCGGTATAGACCCCATCCGGCAATGTTCGAATAGCGGTCCGAATCCGACGCTCGGCGTAGTCCAGTATCTCCAGCATAGCCGCATCGAGCGCATCTGGGCCGAATTTACGGCACAGCTCGCGAATACGTCCCGCACCAATGGCATTCGCCGCGAACTGCGCGTTCAGGTCACCGATCGTCGCGTCGGGCATCCGAACGTTGGACGCGATGAAACGTTCGAGCGCGCCGCCGTTCCAATCACACGAGAAACTGTACTTCGTCGGCGGAAAGACCAATCCCTCCTGATGAATATCGCCGGCCTTCGGATTGAGACCCGGCGCACCGCCGCCGAGGTCGATGTGATGCACGACCGTCGCACTAAATCCAACCAACGCATTGTCGTAAAAGACAGGCGAAAACAGGAAGATATCCGGCAGGTGCTGGCCGCCATGATACGGATCGTTGTTAATGAAGAAATCGTCGGGACCAATATCTTCCAAATCGTAAAGCTCAAGGCACGGCCGGAAGGTATGCGTGATTGAACCAAGCTGTAACGCGATCAATTCCGCCTGAGCGACAACGTTGCCGCGACGGTCCAACAATGCCGCCGAGCAGTCCTGCGCCTCCCGCACGATCGGAGAGTGTGCTGAGCGGATCAATTTGGCGCCCATCTCATGCGCACCGGCGAGTAAGGCCCGGGTAATCACCGCCTGATCGACAGGCGAGACAGTTACGGACATGGCGTTATATCTCCTCGCGGTTCATCACGATATTACCGTACGCATCGGTTGCCGTCACCCAAGCAGGCGGTGCGTAAATGGTTGAAGTTCCGTCCTCGACCAGCAAGGGACCAGCAATTGGCGCGTCAGGCACTGCGGCCCGCGGCAGAACACGGCAGGAAAGGATTGCTCCCCGGTCCAGCATCTCGATCTCGGTACCGGTATCGTCAGCCGTGGCGAGATCCTCGCCAAGTGCCGGGACTGCCGATGGCGGAACTTTAACACCAACCCGGAAGGACACGATCTCAATCGAGTCTTTGGGCAGCTTAGAAAATTCAAATATCCGGTGATGCGCTTCCCCGAAAAGCGCCGCCAAGCGGTCTGCCTTTACATTTTGCGCATCTCCTTCCTTAAGGGACACGGTCACTTCAAACGCCTGACCGACATATCGCATTTCTAGAGCACGATCGAACTCTGGCTCCCCTTCTATGCCGAGGGACAGCAAATACGCCGACACTTCGTCCTCAAGAGCGAGCAGTATCGCCCGTATCTCGTTTTCGGCATCTGCCCTAAGGCGAAGCTTTCGGGTGCGAACGCGATAGTGGATATAGTCGGACATCAATAGACCTGCCGCCGACAACACACCCGCGTGCGGTGGCACCACGACACGGGTTACACCCAATTCTTCCGCCACACGGGCCGCGTGCAACGGGCCTGCTCCGCCGAAAGGAACGATGGCATAGCCACGTGGATCACGACCCCGTTCCGTCGACACCTGCTGAATTGCCCGTACGATATTTGCCTCCGCGAGCTGAATTACGCTGTCCGCCAACGCTTCGACGCTCATGCCGATCTGCGCTGCCAAGGGCTCGAAGACCTCGCGCGAGGCCCCGGAGTCGACGCGCATCTTGCCACCAAGGAACGAATCCGCTCGCACGCTCCCACGGATCAAATGCGCATCCGTCACCGTCGGCAGTTCCCCACCGCGGCCATAACATGCGGGCCCTGGGTCCGCCCCTGCGGACTGCGGTCCTACGCGAAGCAACCCACCATCGTCAATCCAACTAATGGACCCGCCACCGGCCCCAACTGTGACGATATCGATTACCGGCGTTTTGACCGGCAAGCCGTCAATCTTCGTCATGGGAGCCAAGTCCGGCGCCCCATCGGCAATCAGCGAAACGTCGGTACTGGTCCCACCCATATCGAGGGTAATAATGTCCCGGACACCGGAAGCCGCCACTTGCCGCAATGCTCCGATGACGCCCGCTGCCGGCCCCGAAAAGAGTGCGGCTATTGCATTTCGCGCCATCGCCTCCGCCGGCATCCTGCCGCCATTCGATTGCATAACGCTGAATCGGCCCGCAAAACCTTTTTCCTGCAGAGCCTCCACGAAGCGGTGGAGATAGCCTTCGATTACCGGCTGAACGTAAGCCGCCAATGTCGTCGTCGACGCACGCTCGTATTCCCGGAACTCACGCGTAACTTCATAGCTGCAGGTGACGCTCAAATTCGGCACGGCCCGCCGGACAATCCCTGCAACCGCTTCCTCGTGCGCCGGATTGATGTAGCCATTCAGAAAACAGATCGCGACAGCATCGTATTCACCGCCGGCAAGCGCCTCTTCCACCAGGGCCGTTGTTGCGCCCTCGTCAAGGGCGCGAACAACGTTGCCCGACGCGTCAATGCGTTCATCCACCTCAAAAGTGTCGCGCCTCGCCGCAACGGGTTCGGGTTTTCGATAGTGTAAGTCGTAGATTGATGCTTTGTCGTGCCGCTGCAGCAGGAGCAAATCGCGGGTTCCCCGGGTGACAAAGAAACAGACCTTCGCTCCCTTGCGCTCCAGAACGGCGTTGGTCGCAACCGTGGAACCGTGCACCAAATCGGAAATCAAGGCGTATTCGATGCTAGCCGCACCAATCGCATCGAGCGCACCAACATCCGGGCTACCAGGCGTACTTGGCACCTTGGCAATCCGTAATTTCCCATCCTCGATCGCCACCAGATCGGTGAACGTGCCACCAACCTCGACACCTACCCGCATATACTTTCTCTCCTCCGTTCAGCTGGTTTCGCTTACTGCCTCTCACCCGAATTGGCAATGCGCCGAGACAATATGATCACACTGAGACAATCTACCACGCCCAGGAGCAACGCCCTCTATTCAATTCATGTCTGTGCAGGCGTGCTCCGTGGTTCGACGCTGAATGAGGTCAAGCTTTCGATGGATGTTATCCTTGCCTGCATCGAACTGGTCGCGATACGAAAGTTACAAAACGCCACCCGCTATACCCAACCCTTGCACACAACACCGTGCTCGGGCATCAGTGTCGCGAAATGGACCTATCGACCCGCATCCGTGTCTATCGTGCCGCCGCCCTGCGCAAGCTATGGCGCTATCTCGGCCTGCCTCTCGATCCTTATCCGCCGCGCCCAGAGGGGACACGGCTCAGCCCTTTGCATGGCCTCCTCGCCGAAAACGAAGGCCGACGCCGATGCTTGGCTTTCGATTCGAATGCCATATCCGCTTGGCAAAACAAGGCTCGGGACCGATTGGTTGGAATCACCGGGTACAGAGAGCCGTTAAATATCCCCAAGGTCATTGCCGAGGGCAGGCCAATTCCCCTTAAAGACGAGGCCGATTTCGTACGCACTACATATTATCTCCGCGCCCGGGAGGATACAGACATTCCGGTGACGCTGATATCGAAGCGTGGCGAAATCGGAGCGGCGCCCGTATTCATGCATCTCGCCGGGTCGACTTCAGGCGTACACCTCGGCTGGGGTGATGCGCGCGATCCCATCGATCATCAACGTCTCAGTATCGGCGCGGACATGGCTTTGCAGGCTGCTCGGCGTGGATATCTCGCTGTTTGCATCGAACAGATCGGGTACGGCGAACGTATGGAAAGAGACCTGCCGAATCCGTCCTCGGACAGGACGATCGACACTGCTGTCCATGCCGCCCTGCTGGGACGATCACTCATCGGTCTTAAGGCAATGGACGTGAGCGCCACGGTTAACTGGCTTATCGCCAATTCGCCTCGTCGAATTGATCGCGATCGGATTTACCTGTTCGGACATTCTTCGGGAGGAACGGCAGCTCAATACACGGCAGCACTTGACCCACGGATTGCCGGTGTTCTGGCCAGCGGTTCCGTTCGCCGAGTTGCGGAAATCTTTGAGACGCGCGGGAACGGAAACGGGGAATATCTCCTGCCTGGCTTCCTCGACGCCTTCGAAACAGACGACATCGTGGCGCTCGTGGCGCCGCGGCCCTTCGTCGGCTTATCCGGGCGGCACGATCATATCTTCCCCTTCGATGGTGTCCTCAGGGTCGTTGACGGTGCGCGCGGGGCTTATCGAAGCATGAATGCCGACACCAAAATCGATGCCGTCGCCGCCCCTTATGGACACCGCTATTACGCCGACGAAAGCTGGGAGGCGTGGCGACGTGTTGTCGATCCGCTATGTGGCGATGATCCGAAACGACGCTAAATAATCCCTCAGTCAACCGGATTAAGACCGCAGGAGGCGATATCAACGGCTCCTTGCGTAGCGCGCCATCATACCGAATAGCTTGATGCGGTCGAAGCTGGGCCGTCTACCTGCATACTCGCCATAGAGTGTCTGCAAATTGATGATGATACGTTCGGCATCAAACCAACCATCAAAATCAGCCATCGAGATATCGAACGCCGCTTCCTCGACGCCCATTCCCGCGTCGTAACGCTTTCGGGCCTCCGCATCGATATAGAGGAGATACTCCTTCATCCGTCGAATGGCGGGCTTTCCGCAGATCGCCCCGTGCCCTGGCACGACAGTCTCTAGATCCCACTCCAGCATCATGTCACAAGCCCGGACCCAATTGGCAATCGGCCCCTCCCAAATTACCGGATGCCCCTCGTTGAAGAGGATATCTCCTGTAAACACGGTCCGGTCGCCCGGCACATGGACCAATACATCACCGCCGGTATGTGCGGGACCGACATTGATGAGCCGCACTTCCTTGTCGCCAACGGTAAGGGCCAATTCGTCCTCGAAAGTGCGCGTTGGCAGGACGTAGTCGTCAATTTCCTCAAAGTCGAACTTCGCGGGCCCCATCGCCTCGTAGAGGAACTTGCCGCCCTCCCCTAGAGACCCTGCATTTCGCATGAGTTCCGCGAGATGTTCGGGACCTCGATTGGCCATTTCGTCCGCACAAGCCTTCGAGGAAACAATCTCGCCCGCCCCCGCCAGCTTATTTCCAAATGTGTGATCACCGTTCGAATGAGTGTTCACCAGAGTGTCGATCGCTTCCGCTTTCGCGACCGCGGCGCGCATGGCCATCAGCATTTCCGCCGTTGTCTTGAAGTCGAACAGTGTGTCGACGAGCAGCGATTCTTCCCCGTCGACAATCAGTCCCGCATTGCTCCACCCCCAGGAACCATCCGGTTGCAAATAGGCCCAGGCCCCGTTTCCAAGATCATGCAAACCTTTCGTGTAAGGATATTCCGCCATCTCGCCTCCGGCCTGCGTTCGATATCTGGGACAGAATGCGGCCTAGAACCTCCCCACCGCAATATCGCCGCATCACATCTGTTCTCGAAATCGAATGGAATAGGAACAGCCGCCTTAATCTCCCGTTTTTGACAAACGGTCCCAATCGAATTCGAGTGGACGTTTTTCAAGGAAGTTGTTGATGGCCTCGTGGCAATAGTCCGTCGTGAATGCCACGCTCTGCGCATAAGCTTCAAGCTGACCAATCGCCTGCTCGTCCAGTGTCAACGACTGGTTCAGGACGTTCTTGGTGAGGCCGATCGCCTGTCGCGAGGCGTGACGGAAGCGTCCCGCAAAGGCCATCGCCCGCTCAAGCAGCACGTCCTCGGGGTAAATTTCATAGACGATTCCCATCTCTTTCGCTTCCTCGGATCCGAAAGACCGGGCTGTAAACATCAAGTCCTTGGCGCGCTGCAGTCCGACTATGCGCGGAAGCAGGTAAAATCCGCCGACATCCGGCACGAGGCCGATACGACCGAATACAGAACAGAACCTTGCGCGCGGCGATGCCAGAATGAAATCGGCAACCAAGGCCAGGTTGAAGCCACCGCCATAGGCGGCCCCGTCGACAGCCGCAATCACTGGAATCTCTAAATTGACGAGGTTAGGCAGCCAAAGATGGAGATCCTGGATCCGCTTTCGACCGCCGACCGCCGTCTGCCGGTTCTCCGTCAGCGCTTTCAGATCGCCTCCGCCACAGAATGCGCCGCCGGCGCCCGTCAACACCATTGCCTTCAGGCTTTCGTCATCACGAATTCGAAGCGTTGCATCGGCAATCTCTTCTCGCATACGGATGTCGAGTGCATTCCGTGCTTCAGGGCGATTGAGGGTCACTACGGCAACTTCATCCTTAACTTCATAGGTGATCGCTTCATAGCTCATAAGTATTCTCCAATAGATCTGCGCGCGGCGGCGACGCGCCCTCGGCAGGGTCATCCCGCGACATAGACTCTATTGCGCCCACGGAGATTGGCGAAACTAGGGAGTCCAGAAAATGGGTTTGACGGCCGAACTATGTGAGAAAATCGTCGCAACGTGTTGGGAGGACTTGAACGAGGAAGCCATCCGCCGCACGCGCCGAATTATACTTGATGGCATTGCCGTCGCCGTCGCCGGAACGATCCAGGAGGAAGCGCCGGAAGTATTGGCCACCCATGTCAAAGCACTTGGCGGACATCCGGATTCGACGGTTATCAATTTTGATTTCAAGACATCGCCGGTGCATGCAGCCTATGTCAACGGTGCGTCAATGCATGTGCTCGATTTCGAACCAATGTGGCAGCCGGCCAACCATCAGGTCTCGACCACACTGCCCGCGGTACTGGCAATCTCGGAAATGCGCGGCTCCAACGGGCGAGAAGGTCTGACCGCGATGATCAAGGGCATTGAGATTATGGGCTGGGTTCGTGAAGCGTCGCGGCAAAGCGATATCAAGACCGTTCGCTTCCATCCACCGGGCCTCGTCGGGCCGCTAGGTTCTGCCGTGGCAGCTAGCCATCTGCTTAATCTCGACGCAACGAAGCTCCGTTGCGCCATCGGCATCGTTGCGTCACGCGTCGGCAGTATTCTCGCGAATGTCGGAACCATGTCGAAATCAATCAATTGCGGTCATGCCGTCGGCGAAGGCGTCGACGCGGCGCTCCTGGCCGAGCGCGGCTTCACGGCCAATCCCGATGTGATTGAACACCCACGTGGATACGTCGCGAGCTATTTCGATGAGCGTTTCAAGATCGACGACCTCTTAAATTACGGACCTCCCTTTCGCGTCACTGAGCCTGGCTACGCGATCAAAATGTTCCCGAGCCAATTCGGCACTCATTTTGTCATCACGGCGGGCCTGGAACTGCGCGAGAAAATTGGCGACCCCTCGCGCATCCGCCGGGTCAAGCTCACCACGCCAATGATGGCCTACATCGACCGGCCTTACCCAGAAGACGGCCTCGACGGCAAGTTCAGTTGGCAATATACAACCGCGTGCGCGCTTCTTGACGGCAAGGTCGTTATGGACAGTTTCACCAATGAGCGCCGGTTCGCCGACGATATGACGCCCATGCTGGACATGATCGATGTCGAGATGCGGGATGATATCACTGGTAATTTTGACGAGATGTACGTTATAGCGGAAGCGACTTTGGACGACGGCAGCACTGTAACGGCGCGGTGCGATGGCCCTCGCGGGAAATGGGGCACGCCACCGATCCCGGAAGAAGATCACCTCGTCAAGGTACGCGACTGTCTTGCGTTGAAGTACGATACACAGACAACTGAACGGATTATCGGACTTGGCGGACGCTTTGACGAATTATCAGCGGACGACATCTGCAAGTTGATGGGGCTCTTGGCAAGCTGATCGCGGCTGGTCAGAGCGGTAACAAGTTCGGAACCGCGCACCAGCCCACGTTGAGAACGGTTTCCCTATCCCGCCACGCAAGACAAAGCCACTCGCAATCTGACACCGAAGGGACAAACACATGAATGAGAAAAGGCTTGGATTTATCGGCGTCGGCGCCATGGGCGGGCCAATGGCACGCCGCCTCCTGGACGCGGGATATGCACTCACTATTTGCGACGTAAACGCAAAGGCGGCAGCGCCGTTAGTCAAGAAGGGTGCAAAACGCGTGAAATCGCCAAAGCAGGTTGCAGACCTCGAAACGACAATCCTAGTCAGCCTGCCGACGCCCGATGTCGTCCACGAAGTCGCCTTGGGAGAGAACGGCATCGTCCACGGCAAGGCTGTAAAAGACTATGTCGATCTTTCGACGACGGGATCGCTCATGGCGATCAAGGTGGCAAAGTGTTTGGAAGCTAAGCGGATCAGCGTTCTCGACTGTCCCGTCAGTGGCGGGATCCGGGGCGCGGAAGTCGGTTCACTCGCGCTGATGATGTCTGGACCCAAGGTGCTCGCCAATCGGGTGAAACCCGCACTCGATATTATCGGTAACAACCTATTCTATATTGGCAAGACGCGTGGCGCCGGGCAAACAATGAAACTGACGAACAACTTTCTGTCCGCAATTGGAACCGTCGCAACGTCAGAGGCTATAACGCTCGGCGTAAAAGCCGGCCTCGATCCCGCCGTCATGATCGACGTCCTGAACGCTTCCTCCGGGCGCAACAGCGCGACCCAGGATAAATTTCCAAAATCGGTGCTGACGGGAACCTACGACAAGAGCATGGCGACCCGTCTTCTGTTGAAGGATGTCCGGCTCTGCACAGAGGAGGCGGAAGCATTGGAGGTTCCAATGTGGATGGGTGCCGCGGTCCGCCAATTCCTGACATATGCCGTCAGCCAGGGTAAGGGCGACGACCCCAGCATCTCACTCGTAAAATTATATGAAGATTGGGCCGGCGTCGAAGTGGCGAAGAAGACTAAAAGAAAGCCCGGTGCACAACGCAAGACGGCAGAAAAGAAATAAGTTTAGCGAAAATAATAGGAGAGACGGACATGTCTGAAGAGCCGGTATTGTTGAGCGAAGACCGGGACGAAACGCGCATACTGACACTTAACCGGCCGAGCAAGCTCAACGCTATGAATGACGCCTTGGTGCACGGTCTGGTTAACGCGGTCGATGAGGCGCACGCCGATGATCAAATCGCGACCATCGTTCTTACAGGCAGTGAACGGGCTTTCTCCGCGGGAGCGGATATCAAGGAGGCTGCGACGCGCCAAGATGCAAGTCCGGAAGAAGCACGGCACCACGCGGATTTATCGCGCGCCATCTATCAACTGGGTAACCGAACAGATAAGCCCGTCATTGCCGCCGTTCGTGGATACGTGCTCGGCGGCGGCTGCAATCTTGCAATCACGGCAGATATGGTCGTCGCCGGCGAGGGTGCGGTTTTCGGATATCCAGAACTTAAACGCGGAATGGGTGCCACATTAGTCGCACCCGGCCTGGTCCATCGCATTGGCCCAAAGGCCGCGTTTGAGCTGCTCATGCTCGCGGAGGACATATCCGCCGATAAGGCGCTATCGCTCGGTCTAATCAACCGTGTGGTCGCGGACGACCTGGTGTTGGACGAGGCCCTGGAGATGGCCAAAACGCTCGCCGGCTATGACCGCCGTGCGATGCGGGCCACGAAAAGGGTCTTCATTAAATCGACAGAGTTACCGCTAACGCAAGCCCTCGACTCCGCCGCGGAAACTATGCTGCAACTCAGAGAAATGAAATGATTGGAATTGGTTCACACTACTCGCGAGTTACATTGTCAAACTTGCGATAACGGTCAGCCCAACAGCCAGTTCAGGCGAGGATTTGAGCGTCGACGCATTGATTTGACATAGCCCTTGACCAGTCCGCTTATCTTGAAGAATTCAATCTTGATGAGTTTTGGATAATTGATTGATTCGTAGAATAGTGGCATCGGTGATTCAGTGAACGATGGATCGTCGCGCGCTGGGTATGGAGTATCGATGAAGGTCGCGCGTTCGCCCTAACCCGCAAAAGTGAACCGGTGTTGAGAGAGGCGCTGGGCATCCGGCTCTAGCAATTTCCGTTAACAGCCTCCGCCGCGCGACCTATATTTAATTGTATGAGCGACTTATCGCAGTCAAAGGCTGATTTTATTCCGGTAATCGATATCGGCGACTACCTCGCAGGCGACGCGGATACACGCGATGTCATCGCGTCGCAATTGCGCCACGCCATGGAGAATGTTGGGTTCTACATCTTGGACAATCATGGCGTCTCGATAGAACAGATCGATTCGACACTTGAGGCGGTCAAACGGTTCCATGCGCAGCCTCTCGAAGCCAAAATGGCCCTACTGGGAAACGAGCACAACATCGGATATATGGCGGTGAATACGAGCCGTTCCCGTGCTTCGCAAGTGGACGCCGACGCAGTAAGGAAACCAAATTTCGTGGAAGCGTTCTTCGTAAAACGCGACCTGCCGTCGGACCATCCCGACGTCGTTGCCGGAAAGCTGTATCGTCCGGCAAATATGTGGCCGGAAGAACTGCCGGGATTTCGCGAAACCATTCTAGCCTATTGCCAGACGATGGAGGCCTTGTGCCAGCGAATGCTACCGCTCTACGCATTGGCGCTGGACCTGCACGCTGACTATTTTGAAGAACCCTTTGAGGAAGCGACATATTCGTTTCGTATGTCTCATTACCCACCCGCCGAGCTCGGCGAAAAGGATCAATTTGGCGTCTCTGCCCATACCGATTCAAGCTTTCTTACAATGCTGCCGCAAGGTGATCTCCCGGGTCTGGAAGTCAAACTGCCGGGTCATGATTGGCGACTTGTCGAAGCCTCACGCGGGTCGATCGTTGTCAATTCGGGAGATCTCATGCGGCGCTGGACGAACCACCGGTTTCTGTCGACGCCACATCGGGCGATTAACAACAATCCCGGCAAAGATCGATACGCTATCCCGTTCTTCTTTGACGCTCATGTCGACTATCCGATGTCGTGCCTGCCGACCTGCCAAGGGCCAGAAAATCCGGTGCGCTATGAAGCGATCACTTACACCGATTACATGAAGTGGTTCTCGCGCAAGAACTACGATCATGTTCGCAACAAAGCGGGCACCGAGGCGGATGACCCCGGCGTTCCCAGAACACAATCCGTTCGAGACTGAATAGAAACATGGCAAAGATCGTTATTATCGGCGGCGGCGTAATCGGCTCGGGCCTTGCTTGGCAGCTAGCCAAGGCAGGAGTGGCGGACGATACGGTTGTGATAGAACCGGACCCGACCTACGAGTTCGCAGCGACCCCACGCGCCTTCGGCGGCATCCGCTTCGTTCAAGGCATGCGCGAAAACTTCGAGATGTCGCGGTTTGGTCATGAAATCTATAGCCGTTTCACTAAAACCGTGGACACTAGCGAAGACCCTGTTGATGTCAACTACCACGCGGTTGGGTATATTTTCCTAGGCAAGGGCAAGAACGTCGCCACTTTCGAGGCTGACCACGCAATGCTGACCGGTGCCGGCGCAAACGTTCATCTTCTGGATCGCGCAGGGTTGGAGGAATTGATGCCTTCGTTCAACTTCAAGGATGTCGATGCCGGTCTGTATTCACCTGATGACTCACGCATCGATCCCCATGCCGCACTGCAGGGTTTTCGCAAAGCCGCGACGCGCCTTGGCATTCGCTATCTCCAGGATCGCGTGGTGGATATCGAGCGGGACAACGTCAAGGTTACCGCCGTCAAACTGGAGAGCGGCGAGACTTTGACTGGCGATATCTTCATCAATGCTGCTAATTGCTGGGCGCCGAACCTGTGTCGTATCGTCGGTATGGAGATTCCGGTCGAGCCGGTCCGCCGGCAAACCTTCCTCTTC
>CAXGSZ010000017.1:0-14176 GCA_964012455.1 uncultured Alphaproteobacteria bacterium | reverse complement strand
ACGGGGATCGGTATGTCGATTGCGGCCAACCGAAAACCGTTCATTCGTGCGGCACTGTGCCATAGCGTGACTGAGGCTCGTCTCGCACGTGAACATAACAATGCGAATGTTTTGGTTGTCGGTGCTCGAACAATGGGTATAGGGACTGTGCGCGAATGCCTGAAGGCGTTCCTAGAGACCGCGTTTGAGGGGGGGCGGCATCAGCTTCGTGTCGACAAAATGTCATGATCACGGGCCTTCTTACGTTTTATCTGGGGGATGGCGATGTCCGAATTCAAGAAATTTAACGAACTGGATGCCTATGACGCCTTTTTCGGCGCGCAGCTTCGGGAGCGCGATGCGGAAGTGCAGGCGGCAATTGAGGGTGAGCTCTCGCGTCAGCGTGACCAAATCGAGTTAATTGCTTCCGAGAATATCGTCAGCCGCGCCGTGCTTGAGGCGGCTGGATGCGTGATGACGAACAAATACGCCGAGGGCTATCCGGGGCGGCGGTACTATGGCGGGTGCGAATTTGTCGATGTTGCAGAAAAATTGGCAATCGACCGTGCGAAAAAACTACTGGGTTGCGAATTTGCGAACGTACAACCGCATTCTGGGGCGCAGGCCAATTTTGGGGTTTATCAAGCCCTCTTAAAACCCGGCGATACCTTAATGGGGATGTCGCTGGATAGCGGTGGTCACCTGACGCACGGAGCGCGGCCGAACCAGTCCGGGCAATGGTTCAATGCCGTTCAATACGGCGTCCGCAAGCAGGACGGGCGTATTGACTATGATGCGGCCGAGCGCCTGGCGCGTGAGACACTGCCGAAGATTATCGTCGCGGGCGGGTCCGCCTATGCACGACAAATCGATTTTGAGCGTTTTCGTGATATCGCGGATTCCATTGGCGCCTGTTTCATGGTCGATATGGCGCATTTCGCGGGCCTGGTGGCGGGGGGCGTCCATCCAAGCCCGGTTCCGATTGCCGACGTGGTGACGTTCACCACCCATAAGACCATGCGCGGTCCACGTGGCGGTTGCATTGTCACCAATAGCGAAGAGATCGCGAAGAAGGTCAATTCCGCAATCTTCCCGGGCATCCAGGGTGGTCCATTGATGCACGTCATCGCAGCCAAGGCAGTTGCCTTCGGCGAAGCGCTACAGCCAGAGTTCAAATCCTACGCTCGCGCAGTGGTGGACAATGCCGAAATTTTGGCCGCAACCCTTAATGGGGGCGGGCTCGATATCGTTACGGGTGGGACGGATACCCATGTCGTTCTTGTCGATTTGCGACCGATCGGACTCACGGGTAAGGACGCAGAAGCAGCGATGGAGCGGGCCGGACTGACATGCAATAAGAATGCAGTGCCGTTCGACTCCGAGAAGCCGACGATTACGTCCGGTGTCCGGCTTGGTACGCCGGCAGCGACGAGCCGTGGGTTCGGACAGGCGGAATTTAAACGTGTCGGCGAATTGATTATAAAAGTCTTGCAGGGGCTTGCGGAGCGGCCGAATGGTCAGGACGCGACGGAAGCCGATGTCCGCTCTAGTGTAGGTGAATTGTGCAAACGGTTCCCGATCTATCCAACTCTTTGAGCGGATCAGAAGGTTAGGAGGCGTAACAGATGCGTTGTCCATTTTGCGGTCACGAAGATACGCAGGTTAAAGACTCACGTCCCACGGAGGACAACACGGCGATCCGTCGCCGTCGGTTTTGTCCCGGTTGTGGTGCGCGGTTCACGACATTTGAGCGCGTTCAGCTTCGCGAGTTAACGGTACTCAAACGGAATAACCAGCGGGAGCCGTTTGACCGTGACAAACTGTCCCGCTCGATGAACATTGCCTGCCGCAAACGGCCGGTCGACCCGGATCGCATGGAGCGGGTGGCAAACGGAATTGTGCGCCGCCTGGAAAGCTCGGGCGAGAGCGAGATTAAGGTCGACACGATTGGTGAGCTTGTGATGGAGGCGCTGGCAGCGCTAGACCAGGTCGCCTATGTACGGTTCGCATCGGTCTACCGGAATTTCCGTGAGGCCAAGGATTTCGAGGAGTTCATCACCGATGAACTCGCCGAAGAAACTGACTGACGCCGACGATCGGCGGTTCATGAAATCCGCCCTCGCGCTTGCGCGGCGGGGGCTTGGAACAGTCGCTCCTAATCCGTCGGTTGGCTGCGTGATCGTAACTCAGGAAGGCAGGATAATCGGCCGAGGTTGGACTCAGCCGGGGGGAAGACCGCACGCCGAAACAGAAGCCCTCGCGCGGGCAGGGCAAGCAGCGCACGGCGCGACCGCCTATGTTACGCTCGAACCCTGCAGCCATACCGGGCAAACACCACCATGTTGTGAAGCATTGATTGATTCTGGCATTGCCCGTGTTGTTGTCGCCATCGAAGACCCGGACGGACGGGTTTCGGGCCGCGGCATCGCGATCCTAGAGGACGCCGGCATCGCCGTTTCTCTCGGCGTCATGTCAGAGGAGGCTTCCGCTCTCAACCTTGGGTTTCTGCTCCATCGTCAAGAGGGACGGCCACTCGTTACCTTGAAGTTCGCGACGACACTGGACGGAAGGATCGCCGCTCACAACGGAGAAAGTCGTTGGATTACTGGGCCGGAAGCACGTCGTCGAGCGCATCTCATGCGGATGACGCACGACGCGGTCGTTGTCGGGATCGGTACTGCAATCGTCGACGATCCGGAGCTAACCTGCCGTTTGCCCGGTCTGGAGTCCTATAGCCCAGTCCGGGTCGTCATCGATTCGCGCTTGCGGCTTCCGCTTATTAGCAAACTGGTACGGACGGCCCGCGAAATTCCAACCTGGGTTGTCGTTTCCGAGGAGGTCCCGAAAGATCGATACCAGGCCTATGAGGAACTTGGCGTGACGGTGATCCCCGTATCAGTAGGTGGCGACTACTACCCGGACCCACAAAAGGTCGTCCAGGCCCTCGCGGAACGCAGGGTGACACGGGTTCTGGTGGAAGGTGGCAGTGCCCTTGCTGCGGTTCTCTTACGCGCGGGTCTTGTCGACCGAGTTGCTTGGTTCCGGGCGGCATCGTTGATTGGGGGAGACGGTATACCGGCAATTGCAGCCTACGGCGTTGACTCTTTGTCAGAAATGCGTCGCTTTGAACTCGTATCGGTTAAAATGGTTGGCGACGATAGGCTGGAAACATACAGGGTCGCAGACTAGAGTTTCTGACAAATTTCAAGTGGAGCTTACATGTTCACGGGCTTGGTCACGGATGTCGGCCTAATTCGGTCGATTGTTGGCACCGGCGATTGCCGGATCGAAATAGAAACGGCATATCCGACGGCGGAGATTCTGCTTGGTGCGTCGATCGCATGTTCTGGCGTCTGCCTGACAGCTGTCGAACTGGGTAACAACTGGTTTGCGGTCGATGCGTCCGAGGAAACATGGTCGAAGACAACGCTCGGTGAATGGAGAGACGGACGTCGTCTGAATCTTGAGAAATCTCTGCGCCTCGGTGATGAACTCGGCGGCCATCTGGTTTTCGGTCACGTTGACGGTGTGGCGAAGGTGGTTGAGCGGCGTCCCGACGGTGACAGTATCCGGTTTACGATCGAAACACCGGCCGACCTAGCACCTTATTTCGCGTCGAAGGGCAGTGTGGCGCTCGACGGGGTTTCTCTGACGGTAAACGAAGTTGTGGGAAACCGATTTGGCGTGAACGTGATTCCCCACACTGCGGAAGTCACGACGTTCGGTGGCTTGGAAGCTGGCGATTTACTCAACCTTGAGGTCGATATGCTGGCCCGATATGTTGCGCGCCAATTGGACGCCCAGAAGGAGAAGATGAATGGCTGAGGAACGCGGAAATCTCGCCACCATCAGTAAGCAGGATGTGCGACGTGCGCGAGAGGACTTGGAGTTCCTCTCATCTATCGAGGATATCATTGATGATGCGCGCAACGGCCGCATGTTCATTCTCGTCGACGATGAGGAGCGCGAGAACGAAGGCGATCTTGTCATACCGGCGCAGATGGCGACACCGGACGTCATTAACTTTATGGCGATGCACGGCCGTGGACTGATTTGTCTCGCGGTGACCCAACAACGCTGCGATCACCTCGGCTTGAAATTGATGTCGCAGGCCAATGAGTCGCGTCATACGACGGCATTTACTGTGTCGATTGAAGCGCGTGAAGGCGTAACAACTGGAATATCCGCGCCGGATCGGGCGCGAACAATCTCGGCCGCGATTGATCCGGCGAGCAAACCTGACGACATCGTGTCACCAGGCCATATTTTCCCGTTGATGGCGCGGGACGGCGGCGTTCTGGTCAGGGCTGGCCATACTGAAGCATCGGTCGATATTGCCAGACTGGCCGGGTTGAACCCATCGGGCGTGATCTGTGAGATCATGAACGAGGACGGCACGATGGCGCGGCTGCCTGATCTGATTAAGTACGCGCAGTTTCACAACCTCAAGATCGGCGCGATTGCGGATCTAATTGCCTATCGTCGTCGGCATGACCGGACGATTGAGAAAATTGCCGACACGACTTTACGGAGCCGTTTCGGTGGCGACTTCAAGATGTATGTCTACGCCAATCAGGTCGAGTATGCCGAACATGTGGCGCTCGTGATGGGAGATGTCGGCCATGGCGGGCCAGTCATGGTGCGGATGCATGCTCTAAATATTCTCGACGATGCGCTAGGGTCTCTCGACCGAGGTAAAGATGGCGAACTACAGCGTTCGATGGAGATGATTGGAGCGGAGGGCCGGGGCGTGATTGTCCTGATTCGAGAACCGCGGCGGACCTACCTGGCCGACCTGGTGAAGGCGCATTCGCTCGGCCGATCGCCGGATCGAAGTGCCCAACGCCGGGAGTTGCGCGATTACGGCGTAGGTGCGCAGATACTGCTCGACCTTGGTGTCTCCGAAATGATCCTGCTTTCCGATACAGTGAAAAACATCATTGGTATTGAGGGATATGGGCTAAAGGTCGTTGAACAGAGGTCGATTAGATGAGCAAGATTGCGCCACCGCCCCGCATCATGATCGTTGAGGCGCGATTCTATGAAGATATCGCCGACGAGATGGTGGCGGGAGCAATCTCCGCCCTAGGATTGGCGAACGCTGAGTTCGAGCGGTTCCCCGTACCTGGCGCATTTGAAATTCCGGCCGCCGTGAAATTTGCCGTGAAGGCGATGGAAATTGATGAGACCGAACAGCTCTTTGATGGGTACGTAACACTCGGATGCGTTATCCGGGGCGAGACTACGCATTACGACTATGTCTGCGGAGAGAGCGCTCGTGGTTTGATGGATCTTGCAAACCGGTATGCGCTCGCCATCGGGTACGGTATTCTCACCTGCGAAAATCGCGAGCAGGCATGGGCGCGGGCGTCCCGGGATGGTGGTGATAAAGGAGCCGCCGCGGCCAATGCATGCCTTGAAATGCTACGTATGAAGAGTGGCTTCGGCCTCTATCCGAGATAATCATGGCGCGCTCCGGCTCCAGAGGTGTTCGCCGCAGAGGCTCTCGTCTTGCCGCGGTTCAAGCTCTCTATCAAATGGAGCTGGCTGACAAGACCGTTCAGGAAGCGATCGACGACTTTCGCGCAAGGCGGCTCGATAGTGTCGAAGATGTCGGCGAACCGATTACGCCCGCAACAGTTGACGAAGCTTTTTTTGAGGAAATCGTCCGCGCGGTTGCATCGAGGCTGGAACGCTACGACGGCGAGTTGGAACAGGCGCTGGAGCAACGCGGCATTGATCGTGTCGAGGTCATCTTGCGATTAATCTTGCGGGCTGGTGCATATGAAATATTGGATAGGCCCGATATTGACCCACCCTTGAGCATCAACGAGTATGTCGCAATTTCCGGAGCGTTTTTCGGCGGAACGCAGCCGACATTCGTCAACGGCGTTCTCGACCGACTGGCCCGAGAGACAGCCGGCGATGAGCAAGGGTGAGTTCGAACGCATAGCTGATTACTTCGCGCCGCTCGCCGCAAATTTCGGAGGCGCCTATGGATTGACCGACGATGCTGCGACGATCGCGCCGGGCCCGGGAAGTACCCTTGTCGTTACCACTGACACAATCGTCGAGAGCGTGCACTTCGTCGGTGATGAGACCGCCGATCTGATTGCGCGCAAACTGCTGCGGGTCAGTTTGTCGGATGTCGCGGCGATGGGCGCCGTGGCGCGTGCTTATACGCTCAATATCGCACTTCGGCGGGACCTGTCCGATACATGGCTGGAACGGTTCGTGGCAGGACTGAGACAGGATCAGGAAGAGTACAATATCCATTTGATCGGTGGTGATAGCGTCTCGACCACAGGGCCCATAGTACTGACGGCGACAATGTTTGGCGAGGTGGAGGAGGGTAGGGCGTTGCGCCGATCGGGTGCGCGGCCCGGCGATGGAGTATTTGTTTCGGGTACCCTTGGAGATGGGTTGCTCGGGCTTCGCGCGGCGAAAGGTGACTTGAGCGAGGCAAGGCAAGACACCGTGGCCGCGCTTGCAGATCGTTACCGGTTGCCGCGGCCGCGTACCGCTCTGGGTCCATCGCTGGCCGGTATCGCGACCGCCGCCGCTGATGTTTCCGATGGATTGATCGCGGATTTAGGTCACATAGCGGAGGCGTCGGCCGTCGGTGCGTGGATCGAATTTGAACGCCTGCCGCTTTCTGACGAGGCAAGGCAGATCGTTATGGATCGCCGCGAACTGCTCTCTATGGCGGCGACGGCCGGTGACGACTACGAATTGGTTTTCACGGTGCCTAAGGAAAAAATTGCGACTTTACTCGAGAACTGGTCCGGAGTTTCCGTGACGCGAATTGGCACGATTACCGCAAACTCGTCGGTACGGGCCGTCGATTTGCATGGAGAGACGGTATCGTTCCCGCGGACCGGATTTCGGCATGCCTAGTATCAGTTACTGCACCCCTTACTTTCCTATCGTCTACCTGTTACAACGTGGCGTCGTCTTGGGGGGCGGTAAGATCTAAGATGAACCGTATTGTCATCATTATTATTGCTGTGGTCGTGATGGCGGGCTGCGGCGGCGCTGTTTGGTATTTTTTTGGCCAAGCGGATGCTCCGTCAGTGGAAGCCGGAGAAGAAGAACGAACCCTAGAGGAGGCAGAGTTCGTTGACATTGAAAATTTGGCGATCTCCGTCATCAAGGAAGGGCGAGTTGATCGCTACATCACGATCAGCGTCAGTCTTGAAATGAACGATAAGGACGCCAAGGAACTCGGTGACTTGGCGTTTCCTCGTTTGAAAGACGAGATTTTCCGTGATTTGTATTCCTATTTTTCGATGCAACCGCCTGGACAGACCGGAATAAACGTGGCGCAGGTGAAGGCGCGCCTCATGTGGGCTGCGGAACGGGCGATCGGCAGAGGAAAAGTACGTCAGATAATCATACAGGGCGCTTATGAGCGTAAGCGCAAATTAAATCGGTAGGCGCGACACCTTGGAATCTTGGCCTGTCACCATATTGCTTTCGGGGTGTCGTTCTGGCATGTTTTAGTCAGTTCTCGAGGCTGGTTCCGCTAACATTGTTTTAGAGATGGCGGTTTTGAGCCGAAGAGAAGCAAATAGGTTTGTCTCAGAAACATTACGGGGTGGGTGAACGATGCTAGAAATCGTCATCGCCTGTGGCGTTATTGCGGTGCTTTATGGAATTTTCGCGAGCCGGTCGATTCTGGCTGCGAGTGCTGGCACCGAGCGCATGCAGGAAATCGCGGGTGCCATTCAGGAAGGCGCCAAAGCTTATCTCAATCGTCAATATCGCACGATCGGCATGGTCGGTGTTGTGGTGGCGATCGTCCTGGCGGTCTTTCTCGGTTCGGAGGCCGCAATCGGCTTTGTAATTGGTGCCGTCTTATCGGGGGCTGCTGGTTATGTCGGTATGCTGATCTCGGTGCGGGCCAACGTTCGGACCACGGAAGCAGCGCGCGAGGGCTTGGCCCAAGGCTTGTCGATTTCCTTCCGGTCCGGTGCCGTTACGGGAATGTTGGTCGCCGGCTTCGCTTTGCTCGCGATTTCAATCTACTACAGCATTCTGGTCGCGCAGGATGCCGGACAGAAGCAGTTGATCGATGGATTGATTGGCTTGGCCTTTGGTGCTTCGCTGATCTCTATTTTCGCACGTCTGGGTGGTGGTATTTTCACGAAAGGCGCGGACGTTGGCGCGGACCTCGTTGGCAAGGTCGAGGCGGGTATTCCGGAAGACGATCCCCGCAATCCGGCTGTAATTGCGGACAACGTTGGTGACAATGTCGGCGACTGCGCCGGTATGGCGGCCGATTTGTTCGAGACCTATGTCGTCACCGTTGGTGCGACAATGGTGTTGGCGTTGATTTACGGCGTTGGCGGTATCGAGTTGAGCCAATTCCTGCTCTATCCAATGGCGATTTGCGGTGTCTGCCTGGTCGCTTCGATCATTGCGACCTTTTTCGTCAAGGTCGGTGCCAGCCAGAACATCATGGGCGCTCTCTACAAAGGGTTCTTTGGCAGCGCAATCATCTCCGCGGTACTGCTTTGGCCGGTAACCGATCATGTCCTGGAGGGTATGGACACCAGCATGACCATGGGCCCAGCCACCTTTACCGGCATGGGTTTGTTCTGGTGCGGTATCATCGGCCTCGTTCTGACTGGTCTGCTCGTCTGGGTGACAGAGTACTACACCTCGACGGAATTCCGCCCCGTGCGTTCGGTCGCCAAGGCGTCCGAGACCGGTCACGGAACCAACGTCATTCAGGGCCTCGCCGTCTCCATGGAGGCAACTGCGGTTCCGGCCGTCCTGATCTGTATTTCTATCGTGATGACTTACCAGATCGCCGGACTGATCGGTATTGCTATCGCGGTGACGACGATGTTGGCGCTCGCCGGTATGGTGGTCGCTCTGGATGCTTACGGGCCGGTGACTGACAACGCGGGCGGTATCGCTGAGATGGCAGAGCTCGATGAGAGTGTTCGCAACACTACGGATGCGCTCGATGCCGTTGGCAACACAACGAAAGCGGTCACCAAGGGATATGCCATTGGTTCGGCTGGCCTCGGTGCACTCGTCTTGTTCGCGGCCTACACGGCTGACCTCGATCGGTTCTTCAAGAACGTGACGGTTAACTTCGGCCTCGACAATCCGTATGTCGTGATCGGCCTCTTCATGGGCGGTTTGCTGCCGTATCTTTTTGGTGCACTCGGTATGACAGCGGTCGGCCGTGCCGGTGGAGCGGTCGTCGTCGAGGTGCGGCGTCAATTCAAGGAAATCCCGGGTATCATGGAAGGCACCAGCAAGCCGGAATACGGCACCTGCGTCGATATGCTGACCAAGTACGCCATTCGGGAAATGATCGTCCCGTCGATGCTGCCGGTTCTCAGCCCGCTGGTTCTCTACGGGATCGTGCTGCTCGTTGCCGACCAGGGAGCAGCCTTCGCTGCCGTTGGTGCAATGCTGCTCGGCGTGATTGTCACTGGCCTGTTCGTTGCCATCTCGATGACGGCGGGCGGTGGTGCCTGGGATAACGCCAAGAAGTACATTGAGGATGGTCAGCATGGCGGTAAGGGCTCTGACGCCCACCACGCCGCGGTGACGGGCGATACCGTCGGTGATCCCTACAAAGATACGGCGGGCCCGGCGGTCAATCCGATGATTAAAATTACGAATATCGTGGCGCTGCTGCTGCTAGCAATGCTGGCACCATAAACACACGAAACTGAACGACGTAAGCCCCGGGGCGAGCAGCTCCGGGGCTCCTTCTTTGCCGGTACAATGACGAATGACGAGATGGGTCAGTAGCGGTGGGTTGACGATGAACCCGGACGGTTGAAGCGACCGAGATTGCCCATAATCTGTTCAATAATGCCAAGCTCCCGGCCCGACGTCGGCGTCTTGCCTTCGACGAGATCAACCTCACGGCTGTCGTTCTCGTCGTATTTTTGAATATGCTCGACCTTGCCGGTGAGATCGAAATAAACCGCCACCACTTGCTGTTGGATGACCGATTCGTCGAAGAATGCCCATTTTTCGGTCCGCCGACCGATATAGTACCAGACCTCCTTATCGAAGGTACCCACAGTTGACGGTGTGCCGAGAAGCGTGCGTACATATTCCTTTGAGTGCTTACCGACTTGGAGCTTTTCAAGCTGACTCGGCGCCGGAATGTTGCCGCGATTGGCAGAGCGCGGCGCACAGCCCGCAGCGGTGACGATAACGGTCGCGGAAATCACGGCGATGATGAGCGATTTGTGCATTTTTTGTTCGCGTTGCTTAATTTGACGCCCGCAACAGGCAGTGTGGCGGAATTATACCAAATCCAGACGAATTACAGTTGTGTTGACAGTTACTTGCAAGTAGATCGTTCTTTAAAAGGAAAAATGCAAGCTTGATGCCGCCTTTTCTGAGAAAACTATTCTCGCGTGCCCATCGTCAGCCCGCCCGGGCTCTCTATGCCGCCATCGTCGATAGAGCGCGGCGCCTGGAGCGGTTTCAGGAATGGGGCGTACCCGATACTGCGAGCGGACGCTTTGAGGTGCTTGCGCTGCATCTGTTTCTAGTCATGTACCGGTTGAGGGCAGAGATTGGTCTGTCGGCGTTTGCCAGGACACTTTCCGAAGAGGCCATTCTCGATATGGACCGAAACATGCGGGAAATGGGTGTGGGTGACCTGTCGGTCGGCCGCAAGGTAAAATCGCTTGCCGAAGCCCTTTATGGCCGGTTTGGCGCCTATGCGGAAGGCCTAGAGAACGACGATGGCGCGCTAGTGGCTGCGCTGCAGCGAAATTTTTTTGCCGAGGCGGAAGCAAGACCGGATACGGTCTCCGCGGTCCTGCACTTCTTACGCAGTGAAACTGCGATTTTGGCCGAGATCGAGGCATCGGTTCTGTTGGAGGGGGGGCTTCCTGAAGCCGCAATGTCCACAAGTGAGGCGCCGAATGATCGATAGTTTAGAATTTTCGCGTCCGATGGGTCTCGATGATATCGAAAAAAATGGCCTCCAACGCGAAATCGTTGCTGAGGCACAGGAATGCGCGGCCTTGGCTCAGCGATTCGGCATTCTCGGCCTCAAAGACCTGCGCGCGACGCTTGATATACGAAAATTAAACGATGGCGAGGCGGTCAATGTTACCGGCCATCTGACGGCCAAGGTGACGCAGAAATGTACGATATCGCTCGATCCGTTCGAGGCTGACATGTCAGTGCAGCTCGACCAGGTTTTCGTGAGAGCTGGCGCGCCTGTGACAGAAGCGAATGTGGATCCGGACGAAGAAGGCTCCTATGACGAGCAAATTGAGGGCAACGCCATCGATCTTGGGGAAATGGTCGCACAATGCCTCGTTTTGGAACTCGATCCTTATCCCCGAAAACCGGGCGTTCAATACATGCCGGAAGCCGAGGAATCCCATGATTCCGGAGCTGAAAGCCCTTTCGCTGCGCTCGCGAAGTTGAAACGAGATAACGTTTAAAACGTTTGAACACTTGCTTGCCGTCGGCGCGGATATTGGCTATGAAAGCGCACCTCGCCGCTAGGCGACCGAATTTTCGAGAGAATTTGTCCGATGGCTGTACCGAAGAAAAAGGTATCGAAGTCGCGTCGCAACAAGCGTCGGGCTCATGATGCGTTAAAGACGATGAGTTACGTGGAATGTGCGAATTGCGGTGAACTCAAGCGTCCGCACCATGTGTGCGGTGCGTGCGGTCATTATGATGGCCGCGAGGTTGTGGAAGTCGCCGCAATCTGATTCAATTCAGTTTTGCAACTGGGCGATCGCGTTTTGTCTGACCGGCTCGTCATTGCGCTCGATGCGATGGGTGGGGACCGAGCTCCCGAAGTCGTGGTTGAGGGCGCGAATATCGCGCGTGAGAGGTTTCCGAGCACATCTTTTTTGATGTTTGGCGACCGACCGCGCCTTGAGCTGTTGGTGAAAGCCCATCCGCAACTTGCGGCGGCGACGGAATACCGGCACACGACGGAAGTTGTGAGTAGCGAAGACAAGCCGTCCATTGCTCTGCGCTCGGCGCGCGGTTCCAGTATGCGGCTCGCGATCGATGCAGTACGCGACGGCGAGGCGAGTTGTGTCGTCTCGGCCGGCAATACTGGCGCCTTAATGGCCATCGCAAAATTTGTTCTTAAGACGATGCCTGGGATCGACCGCCCGGCGATCACGACATATTACCCCACCATGCGTGGTGAGAGCTGTATGCTCGACCTTGGCGCTAACGTGCAGTGCGATGCGGAGAACCTTGTACAGTTTGCGGTAATGGGCGAGGTTTTCGCCCGCACGGTCCTCGGTATCGAGAAACCAACCATCGGGCTGCTGAATGTGGGTGTGGAAGCGCTCAAGGGGCGGGAAGAAGTCCGCGAAGCTGCCGCGATTCTCAACGAAACACCGTTACCGATCAAGTTTTTCGGCTTTGTCGAGGGCGATGATATTCCAGCTGGTACTGTGGACGTTATCGTGACGGACGGATTTACAGGTAACGTCGCGCTAAAGACGGCCGAAGGTATGACCAAACTCTATATGAGTTTTTTACGCGATGCCTTCAAAAGCAGCATCGCGGCTAAGCTTGGGTATTTGTTTATCCGGCGTGCACTGAATAACCTGCAACAGCGGACGGATCCGCGACGTTATAATGGTGCGATGCTCCTTGGTCTGAACGGAATTGTCATCAAGAGCCATGGCGGTACCGACGCTGTTGGTTTCGCTAATGCAATCGGTGTCGGCGTGGATATGGCGCAACACGGATTCACGGATAAAATAAGGCAGGACTTCGAAAGACTGAAGGCCAGTCAAAGCGAACAGAAAAAGGCTGCCGTCTCTTAACATGCGCCGCTCCCAAATTATCGGCTTCGGATCGTACCTCCCGAAGGACGTCGTCACGAATGATGACCTCGCCAAAAAGATCGATACTTCTGACGAATGGATTCGCAAGCGCACGGGTATAGCGCAACGCCACATCGCGGCGGATAACGAACTCACCTCGGATATCGCAGAGCAGGCGGCGCGCGCGGCGCTTGATAATGCCGGGGTTGCGACCAACAATATCGACCTGATTGTGCTTGCGACTGCGACGCCGGATAACACGTTTCCCGCAACGGCGACCCGGGTGCAGTCGAACCTGGGTATTAGACGCGGTGCGGCTTTTGACGTACAGGCGGTTTGCGCCGGCTACGTTTATGCGTTAGCGACCGCGGACAATATGCTGCGCCTCGGTCAGGCGGAGACCGCGTTGGTAATTGGCGCCGAGGTATTCAGCCGCATCCTCGATTGGGATGATCGTGGGACCTGCGTTCTCTTCGGTGACGGGGCGGGCGCCACCATTCTTCGGGCAGTGGAGGCGGCAGGCAACAATCAGGACCGCGGAATACTGTCTACGCATATCTACTCGGACGGCGCATATTACGACATGCTGTATGTCGATGGGGGGCCGAGCACGACCGGGATGTCGGGTCATTTGCGTATGGAAGGCAAGGAGGTCTTTCGGCATGCCGTCCATCGGATGAGCGAGGTCGTGGAGACGGCTCTCGAACATAACGGTCTTTCGATCGACGAAGTCGACTGGCTGATTCCGCATCAGGCAAACAAGCGAATTATGGACAGCATTGCCAAGCGTCTTAGCCTGCCCGAGGAGAAGATTGTCGTGACCGTCGACCGTCAGGCGAATACTTCCGCGGCGACGATACCTTTGGCCTTGGCGGAGGCTGCTTCCGATGGTCGCCTGCGCGAAGGAAACCTGATTGCCTTGTCGGCGCTCGGCGGTGGGTTTTCATGGGGCTCGGCACTACTGCGGCTCTAGCTTACCTGCATAGAACAGCGTGCTTCAGAATTGACGTCCACGCGTGCGCGGACTACCGTTAGGAGTTAAGAACAGTCTTAAATGGACCACAGCTTGCAGGGGGAAAGAATATGACGGGAAGTACCGTCACGCGGGCACAATTAACGGAAGCGGTGTATCAGGAGGTTGGATTGTCTCGAAATGAGTCGGCTGATTTGGTCGAGTCGGTTCTCAACGAAATATCGGATGCCTTATCGGTCGGAGGGAACGTCAAGATTTCATCGTTCGGGAGTTTTTTTGTGCGGAAAAAAGGGCAACGCATCGGGCGCAACCCGAAGACGGGCGAGGAAGTGCCGATTCTGCCGCGCTCGGTATTGATCTTTCGCCCGAGCCATGTGCTCAAGAACCGCATCAATGCGGGCATGGCGGATCGTGGTTCGGA
>CAXGSZ010000016.1:0-14745 GCA_964012455.1 uncultured Alphaproteobacteria bacterium | reverse complement strand
TAGCGGAATCTAAGAAATTTTATGACGCCATATTTCATGTTCTTGGTGTATCGCCCGGCACAAACGAAGTGGATAAATGCAGGTGGGTCGGTGAAGGTGGACAATTTTTGATTAAATTACCTATCGATGGCGAATCTGCCACTCACGCTAATGGTGGTACTATCGGCTTTGATTGTTCGTCAATATCCATGGTTGATGATTGGTACTCTGCGGGAATGTTTAATGGTGGAACGACCATAAAGGCCCCAGAGATCAGTGACAGAGGCATTTACGAACTATATCTCGCGTATATTCGCGACCCGGTTGGTAACAAACTTAACGCAACGTACAAACTGCCTTGAGATACACTGGCGATACTCTCGGTTTGCGATCTCACGATTGTGATTGACACAAACACGCCTGCAACGCATTTCGTCGAGGTTCCGAGGTGTGATGGAGTATCAAGATGCGATGTCCTAGTGGCGTCGTCGTATGTGCTGGCGAGCTAGGCGCTCCGGGAGCGCTATATCGAGGAGCGACTACCAGGAGAAAGCGCCAAGGAATGGCTAGAGCGAACGAGCCGATAAAAGGTTGTAACTTTCCTATGCAATCCGATTCTTCCTTGTGCTAAAAGAATTTTTGAAACCTTATCTCAGTCATTGATTACATTTGTTAACGAGGTGCCATAGAGGGCACCATCTGTCTTTAGTGATTATTTCCTGTGCGGCTGGATACTTAGAGAGGCTTAATCGGGCATATACACGACAAGCTAGGTCCCGATGTTGAGCAGTTCGAGTAGTTCTTGTGCCCTATGGTGCCAGACGTGGTGTGATGCGTAGCGGTTGCTCGTCGCTGCGACGATCTCATTAAGATTGTCGGTATCGGCTAACGTCTCCCTCAAGAAATCGCACAGCGTTTCTATTTCTTGAGGAATGAACAAAACGCCTTTCCCATCGCCGAATTCATCGCGCAGAAAGGAGCTCTCGTTCGTAACCGTTGCGCAACCTCGAGCGATTCCATGCCAAATCCGTTCGTGAGAGCCGCCGCGAAGTGTAAAGTTTGAATTCAAGTTTATTTTTGTGCCCTGCATCATTTTTGCGACAGTTTCGAATGGGAGGTAGTCGTGGTATCGGATCGACCCGCCCGCATCGATATTGATGCCATAAGCCTCTAGGGGCTCCCTGAGACGTCCAACAACATCAATCTTCAAGTCATTCTCGGATAATAGATTGGCGAGAAGCTCGAGCCGCATTCGGCCAGCCACGTAAGTCTCAACGGTTTTGCAGACAGCGGATAGTGTCTCTAACGGTATCGCAGATAAGGGTTCAGAAAGGATATCCGAGGTTGCGCGTTTTAAAGCCGAATGAATTGTGAACTCACCCGTGATCGCTCGTTCTATTGTCTTTAACGTGATTTGCTGAATAGGCGCCGGAAACGTCCGGATCTTCTCTGCTAGATTATTTGGTAGGACGATTTCGGCTACGTTTCCACAAAATAGAATGTCTCGTTGTCTTTCAGCTACACTGAGGACGTCGGGTTCGGGCGGCGGTCCGGCGTGGGGAAGAAATTCGGTGGAGATCTTTATACCTGCGTCACTTAAGGCGACCTCGTGTGTTTGGTCGACAACGCTGCAGGAAAGCCCGAATTCATAGCCGGCAAATTTGTATGCGTGAAAGTATGGATGGTCGATGAGAATCGTAAACCGGCGCCATCGTTTCGGATCGATTGCAGGCGGCGAATTAAAGTTGCCGTTTAGGTCGATGCCGACGACGGTATCGTAACCCTTGCTTTGTTCGCTTATCGTTTGCCAGACGCTATCGATTTCACTTGCGTCAGACATACGTATAACACGTGTTGGCGCGCCGGTGGTTTTGAGGCCCGTCTGCAGATCATCCAGCATTACATCTGCGAAGGCAGCGCGCACCGGCGTTGCGATCACAAATATAATCATCGAACCGATCGAAGCTTTTTGCATTTGGGTCTTCTATCGACGCGCAGAACTCGATTTGTATAAAGATGAAGGCCGAATTGCTGTCAACAAGGCTGCCGGACGGTCGGCAAACAATTGGGTAGATTTGTCAGATTTTTTCGATCATCCTGAAGTCCCGTAAAACTGCGGTTCGGATATGTCAACAGACAAGCTGCCGACCTATATCATCCATCATTCGCGCGACGTTCTTATTCAACTCTTGCCGCAAGAGGGAATTGCAGCGGAGTTAGGCGTCGCCGAAGGCGCTTTTTCTGAACGCATTCTGAAATATTCGCGTCCTACGAAGTTGCATCTAATCGATTGTTGGGAACATCAGGATCGTAAAGATTATCTTCTTGACGGGAACAATGTTCCGGAAGATGAGCAACAAGGGCGCTTCGAATCTGTCTCTGAAATGTTTGCCGGTCAGGTATCTGAAGGCCAAGTGGCCATCCATCGCGCCTTCACAACGGACGCTGCAAGAGGGTTTGAGAGGGGCTATTTCGACTGGGTATACGTCGATGCAATGCACACGTATGATGCCGTTTTAGCCGACTTAAAAGCATTTTCACCGTTGGTTCGGGAAGATGGTTTCATCGCCGGTCACGATTATGCAAATCACCCCGCTGCTCTCGCTGAAGGTTACGGCGTGATTGAAGCTGTGAACGAGTTCGTCAGAGAAAGTGGGGGTCATTTGCTGCTTCTGACGGAAGATGGCTATCCAAGCTATATCATCGCAAAGCAACCGGATTCAGAAGAAACTAGGAGAATGCAGATGCTGATTGAGGCACAGCTCAAATTCCTCAAAGTTTATGACTTCCTGAGCCGCCGCTTCGTGCAAGAAGTTTGTTTTGATATCAATGGTAAGCCTTTTGATGTCCGCCCGGCGATTTACTGATCCGAACAAGGCGATATTCTGGTAATTCGCGTCGAAGACGGTTTCGCTGTTACGGCCTTTTGTGACATCGATTTGAAGCAACAGGGCGACCCCCCTAACATCAATTACGTGACCAATACTGGCGCAATCTTAAGGGGAGGGAAGCTATGACCAAGACGGCAGCGGACATTCTAAAGGGCGTCGTTTTTTCGCGCGGGCCCAATCAGCATACATTTACGGCAATCGGGCGCTGCCCGAGGACCGGCCGGTTGGGGGTCGCGGTCACGACAGGTGAAATCGCTACCGGAAGCCGTGTCCCTTCGGTCATGGCGAATGTCGGGGCCGTTGGCACGCAGGCATCGACCGATCCACGGCTTGGCCCTCTTGCCATCAAATTGCTCGAACTCGGATACCCCGCAGCGCGCGTCATGTCAGAGCTGGAGGCGAGCGACCCCTATATCGAGTTCCGGCAACTTGGGATCGTCGACCGCTTCGGACGAACGGCGGTACGCACCGGGTCGAGCAATAATCCCTGGGCGGGACACGAAACCGGAGACGGCTGGGTCGTGATGGGCAATGCTGTCGTCGATGAAGCTGTCGTCGCAGCGATGGCTGCCGCGATGCGGGATCATGGGTCAGAAGACATCGAGACCCGTCTTATGCATTCGATCAGTGCGGGTACGGATGCGGGTGGGCAGGCGGATGGGCAACGCGCCGCCGCAGTCGTGGTACACGAGAACGAGGGTTACCCGATCGTAAATCTGCGCGTCGACGACCATGACGACCCGATGCAGGAATTGTGGCGGCTATTCCACAAGATGCGCCCGCTGGTGCCGTATTACCGGCAACGCCCTGATGATCCAACATTAGGCCGCGTTGTCGACTGGAAAAAGAAACACGGGATTGAGTAGGGGAGGAAAACGATGCGGTTCGAAAACAAAGGTGTGCTTATTACTGGGGGTGGCAGCGGCATTGGGCGTGCTACCGCTCTCGACTTTGCAAAGGAAGGGGGCATTGTTGGTGTCGCGGATATTGATGCCGACACTGCGGGCAGGACGGTAGAGGCTATCGAAAACGCAGGTGGCCGGGCCCATGCCTTTACGCTCGATACGACCGATCCTAATGCAGTCGCCGCTTGTACGGCGAACGCCGCCGAAGTGTTGGGTAGGCTCGATATTCTCGTCAACAGCGCTGGTGTGCGAGAAATAGATTCCGTCCTCGACCTCCCGTACGAGGAGTGGTGTCGGGTTATCAACGTAAATATTACCGGCGTGTTCCTATGCTCACAGGCATTTCTGCGGTATCTGACAGTGGCGGGAAAGACAGGGACGATAGTCAATCTTGCGTCGACGCTCGGTGTCACGGCCGCGCCCAATCGAGCGGCCTATACGGCTTCGAAGCATGCGGTTGTCGGATTGACAAAAGAAATGGCTCTGGAGTTCGGCGAAGCTGGGTTCAGGATTAACGCTGTCGGCCCGGGCGTCACACGTACGTCGCTGACCGAACGCTATTTTCAAGAGGCGGAGATGGCAGAGACAGTGCGATCCCTTCACGCGATGAAACGATGGGGTGAGGCGGAAGAAATTGCCAAGGCGATCCTCTTCCTTGCCTCCGACGACGCCAGTTTCATTACGGGCGAGACGCTGCTTGTCGATGGTGGTTGGCTCGCTGGCAAGCGGATGTAGGCTTGTCGGGTGTGCTAAGCGGTGGCGAGCCGGTGCTCCAGTAGCTCAAGTCTGTCCTGGCCCCAATACGGCTCCTCGTCAACGATATAGAAGGGCATACCGAATGCGCCGCGCTCAATGGACGCTTGCGTATTGTCCGAGTAAGCGGCAGCCGTCGCGTCCTCATGCGCCTTTTCGAGCAATGCTTCGCCGTCGAAACCTTCCGCGTAAGCAATCGTGATCAATTCCTCGCGTACAAAGGGAAAGCGCTCTTCCACCCAAAGTGCTCGCGAGATGGCGTGGGCGAGCTTAAGCGATTCCAGGCCCTCACGTTTGGCCGCGACGACCATGAGGGCCGCCTCACGTTCATTGGGTTCCTCGACCTCGCCTTCGTAAAATTTTGGCTCCGCGTTTATCGGAACCTGTCTGAAATCACCCCATCGCTTAAGGTCGATTAGGCGGTATTGCTTTCTGAGGCGCGGCCGTCTTGGCAAAGGCACCGTTTCGGCTGCCTCGAACATCTCGTCATAGTCGATAATTATTGGATCTATCGTCAGGTCGAACCGGTCCGCGATCTGTAAAAGCTTCCCGTTCCCCAGGAACGACCATGGCGAAGCCAAGGCGTAATAGTATTCGATCGTTTTCACCACGGTTCTCCGGTAGCTGGATGTCGTGACAAGATATTTATTCGCAAGGATACGATTGGGAATGCTTGCGCCACCGGAACGCCGCAATAGCTTTAAAGCGAACGTTTCTGAGAGGGAGGAAATTGATATGAGCGGTGCCGCGGAGCAATTTGATTATATCGTTGTCGGCGCCGGCTCGGCGGGAGCGGCTGTCGCCAATCGGTTATCTGCGGACAGCAAGAATAGAGTACTTGTCCTCGAAGCGGGCGGTACGGGCCATTTCTGGTCACGAATACCAATCGGGTACGCAAAGCTCATCGACAATCCGGTGGCAAATTGGTGCTACTCATCGGAGCCGGACGAGGGTACGGGCAATCGTCGAATACCGGTGCCGCGAGGCAAGCTGCTCGGCGGATCCAGCTCGATTAATGGCATGGTCTTCGTGCGCGGGCAGGCTCAGGACTATGATCATTGGGCGCAACTCGGCAACCGTGGTTGGAGCTACAACGATGTCCTGCCAATTTTCAAGAATATGGAGAGTTATGATGGTGGCGATGACGCGTATCGAGGGCGCGACGGCCTCCTGCGTGTAACAGATACAGATCAGAAGGGACCTCTTTATGATGCTTTGATTGCGGGCGCCAAATCTATTGGGCTGCCTTACAACCCGGATTACAACGGGGCTCAGCAAGAAGGTATAGCGATGACGCAGACGACGATCTCCGACGGTCGTCGGATGAGCACCGCCCGGGCGTATCTGGAGCCCGCCCGCAATCGGACGAACTTGAAGATAGAAACAGGCGCAATGACCGAATGTCTGTTGTTCGAAGGAAAGCGCTGTATTGGTGTGCGCTACTCTGTAGGTGGATCGGTTCGCGAGGCGCGTGCCGGGCGCGAAGTAATGCTGAGTGCCGGGTCGATCAATTCACCGCAGCTCCTGGAGCTCTCCGGCATAGGAAATCCGAAAATTTTAAAGGCATGCGGTGTTGATGTTCTGCACGAACTGCCGGGTGTCGGTGAGAATCTTCGCGATCACTATTCGCCGCGCATGAGGTACCGCATTGCAAAGCCGGATTGGACCTATGCGGTACATGGTCGTGGTGTGCGATTGATCGGGCAGGTTCTCAAATACATCACCAAGGGCGAAGGATTGCTGTCGATGACGGCTGTGCCCGTTCGGGCCTATTTCAAGACACGGGAGGGCCTGGAGGCACCGGATGCGACAGCGTCCTGCCTGCCGTTCTGGGTCGAGGGCCGAAAGAAAATTTCCGCTCAACCCGGCCTGACACTCAACGTGAACGTGCTGCGGTCGGACAGTCGGGGTAGCATTCATATAGGTTCATCCGATCCGGGAACTCAACCGCAAATCAAGTTCAACTTTCTCTCCTCGGAGCTCGACCGAATGGGGCTATTAGCGGCCATGCGGAAAGGTCGCGAATGGATGGGGTCAGAGCCGCTGAAGGAGGTGATCAGCGAAGAGTTTACCCCCGGTTCCGATTTTCAAACCGACGACGAGTTGCTGGAATGGGTGCGGAACAACGCGGAGACGACCTATCATCCGGTTGGGACCTGCAAGATGGGGCAAGACGGTATGGCGGTCGTTGACGATCGATTGCGTGTGCGAGGTATTGAAGGGCTGCGGGTTGCGGATGCCTCGATCATGCCGACACTCACGTCCGGCAATACAAATGCGCCATCGATCATGATCGGCGAAAAGGCATCGATGATGATGCTGGAAGATGCCAATTAGAGATAACTATCGGAGTAATGCGATGCCGATCGGAACGAAATACTTTTTCGAAGTCAGTATGGATATAGACGCGGAACATGAGGCGATATTCAACGAGGTCTACGATACCGAACACGTGCCGTTTATCTTGAAGGTGCCTGGTGTGCGTGCGGTGACCCGTGCGAAATCGCAGGACTTCACTGTCAGTATAGGTGGAAACGATCTCAATCTGCCGAGTGGTGACGTCGCTACCTACGTTGCGATCTACGAGATTGAAAGCCCGGATGTGCTCTCCAGTGTTGAATGGGCAACCCAGGCGGAAAAGGGGCGGTGGGCAACGCATGTGCGGCCGCACACTAAGAACCGCGGACACGCGCTGCGCGAGGTAATTGGCTAAGGCCGGTGACCTACGTCTTCTTGGGCCCGGTTCGCACGAACCCGTGAAGCGTGCTCTTAAGCCAAGCTTAGTGGTGTCTAACCGTAAGGTCGATAACCCTTCGGTGGTCAAACGATCAGTGCGATAAGTGGATAAGCCAAGAGCGAAGTCCATAGGAATAACTGGAATGGATTTATATAGCCGATCGCGGTTGCTTGGCGGGTAACTTCGCCAGCCAGGCTGGCCAATCCGGCTGTACTGTTGATGTCCCAGTCCGGCGGTAGCTCGGCCAACCGCCAGCGTTCATCAAGCGGATTAACCCGATGGACGAGATCGCTATAGGTGATCTTTTGCGTGTGGAACACGACGATGAAGCTGTCGTATATGTAGTAGCTGGAGCCGATGCTGCGCATGAAATGGAAAATGGCCATTTCCTCCGCAGATCGGCTCGGATCGAAGTTGGAGAACGTGACTAATGTCATTGGTACCCAAAGGCATCTGACCCCGAAACCTTGCATAATCATCAGCCGCGCAGTTCATTTCCGGTAGGAACGGTCGCTGCGGTCCATCGCCTTTAAACAGTCGTTTTTGCTACATCGCAAGTTTGCCGGCCTAAGTGCGCGCTGATTTACCCTGGGTAGCGTGGTGGATGAATGGGACGAAAGGTTCTGACTGTCCAGCCGTTCTGCGCATCTGGGGTTTGCGGCTTGCCACTTTGATTGACCAAGACGCCTCGTTCCGCGATAGTGGCGTCAAGTCCGACGATTTCCAGCGATGTGAAATCGGCCGGTAGGGCGGGTGCATCGTCGGATTCCCTGTCGATCAGGACCAACCATCCGGTATCGTCTAAATCCATGTCCGAGATATCACCTTCCACCAAATTTCGGTGCCAGTTCGTCATCTTCGCCTTGAAGACGGGGTCGACCGAATCGCGTCCCGCGCGTGAGGTGTAGTTCTCGCTCGTGAGAACGGCCGCGTCGCGCTGCTTGTACACGGCAAGGAATGGGGAGGTTGCTGCATGCGTGCATTCATAGCGTTGAGCCGACAGAAACCCGTCAATGGAGAGCAGCATGCTGATGTGCTTGTCATAGAACGCGTTGAATTTTCCCCGATCATCGTCGAGCGGGTAATGCATTTCGACCATATAAAAGGTGCTCAAGATATAGCTCCTAAATGAAAGACAAAGAGATTAAGTAGCCCAATCCTGCTTGATCATATCAGCGGCTTTTTCGCCAATCATGATAGTAGGCGCGTTGGTGTTGCCGGTCGTGACGGTCGGCATAACGGAAGCGTCTGCAACCCGAAGGCCTTCGACACCGTTGACTTTGAGGCGTGAATCAACGACCGACATGGCATCTTCTCCCATCTTACAGGTACCGACTGGATGATAGATGGTTGCTCCCGAATTTTGGGCGAACTGTTTCGCCTCCTCGACCGTCGCAATTTCGCGTCCGGGTTCGGTTTCACCCAGACTGACCTCCGCGATCGCAGGTGATGAGAGTATTTTGTTCGTCTGCTGGATGCCTGAAAATAGTACGTGGGAATCACTCTCCGCCGAGAGATAGTTCGGGCGAATAACAGGGCGCGCCATTGGGTCGGCGCTTTCCGCCATGATAGTACCGCGGCTTTCTGGACGCACCGGACAAACGGCAACCGAAATTCCAGGCTTCTTCTCGAGGTCTCCGATGACACGGCCGGTATAGCTGGTTGGCGTGTACAGCAGTTGCAGGTCGGGACTGCTCAGTCCTTCGCGGCTGCGACAGAAAACCATAGCTGCCGTAACGCCCATAGTGAGTGCGCCTGTGCCCTTGGCCGCGTATTTGAATATTTCACGCACCAAGCGTGGCCCGCGCGCGAGTTCGTTGATGGTGATGTGGTCCCTGATGCGATGTGAGATGCGAACGACGTAATGGTCGCTGAGGTTGTGGCCAACGCCGGGTGCATCATGCAGGACGTCGACGCCAATGGATTGCAGATGAGCTGCCGGGCCAATACCCGAGATTTGTAAAATATGGGGCGAGTTGACCGCACCGGCTGAGACGATGACTTCCCGTGTTGCGCGGACTTCCTGATCACGATCGCCGCGCCGATATGAGACACCAACGCATTTTGTGCCCTCGAATAAGAGCCGCCCGGTCTGCGCCTCCGTTTTGACCTCGAGGTTTGGTCGACCTTTAGCCTGTGCCAGGAAGGTTTGCGCCGTCGACGCGCGGAAGCGGTGGTTGCGGGTCATCTGAGAGTAGGCGACGCCTTCCTGTTCCGCCCCGTTGTAATCTTTTGTCAGAGGGTAGCCTGCCTGCTGCGCCGCCTCGACGAAACGATCGGTGATTGGAAGAACCGTGCGGTAGTCCTCCACGACGAGCGGACCGCCTCGACTGCGATACTCATCATCAGCGTCCGCGCCCCGGAAATCCTCGGACTTCATGAAGTAAGGGAGAACTTGTTCGTAGCCCCAGTCCTTGCAGCCTCGCTGTGCCCACCCGTCATAGTCAGCCGGGTTGCCCCGCACGTAAAGCATGCCGTTGATCGAACTGGAGCCGCCAAGGACCCTTCCGCGCGGCCAATGGATTCGTCGTCCGCCACTGCCTTCCTCAGGTTCGCTGCTGTAGTTCCAGTTAACACGCGGGTTCTCAAGGAGAGAACGAATGCCCGCTGGAATGTGAATCATCGGGTGCCAGTCGCGAGGACCTGCCTCGAACAGGACGACTTTGACCTTTGGGTCTTCGCTGAGCCGGTTGGCGACAACGCAACCCGCCGAGCCTGCGCCGATTACAACATAGTCTGCATTTTCCGACATGTTTCGTTCCGCTTCGTATTCTATTCGTCAACGTACTCGGGCGTAGACTTGTCGAAGTAGGTCTCTCGCGCGATCGGGGTATTGGGGCTCTTTCCCATAAAGGCCATAGCCAGGTGATCGAGATGTTGTATGGAGCCATCGAGCGCGCGTGCATACGCGTTAATGGAGGCTTTGGTTGACCAGACCGGCATCGGCGGTTGGCGACAGATATGGGCGGCAAGACGTTCTCCGGCCGCAATCAGGTCATCATCCTCGACCACCTCGTTGACGTAGCCAATCTCTAGTAATTGATTCGCTTCATAGGTGCGGCCGAGAAGTATCATCTCCTTGGCGCGCGCCGCGCCAACGAGTTGCATGATCGGCGGGATGGAGTTCCAGCCAAGGTTCACGCCGATGCTGATCTCGTTGATTGTCAGTTTGGTGCTCTTGGCAGCTATCCGGAAATCACAGAAGGCGGGCAATACCGCACCGCCGCCAATGCAATAATTATGAATGCAGGCAATGGTAATTGGGCTGAGACTGGCCAGCATATCGACCATATGAGTGCTGTCTTTAGAGCGGGTGACGGTCGACGTTGCCGGCTCGTTGAACGGGCGATCCTTGAGGTCCGCGCCGGAGCAGAAGCTCTTTCCTTCGCCGCGTAGAATGACGACCCGGAGCCCCTTGATGCGATCCAGCTCCCAGAGGGCAGCGTTCATATCCGCGACAAACTGCCTGTTGACCGCGTTGTGAACATGTGGCCGGTTCAAAATCAGGTGGCGGACAGGCCCGTCGCCCTCGATTCGGATCGTCTCGAGTACCATCTTTTCTACTCCCAATATCCGTCTTGCAAAGTAGCGGGCAGTGCGGCCTTCTCAAGACGGTCCTCAAAGTACAAAGGGTAAGAAATGACAAACTGGAAATATCCCGAGGCAGTGGTCGAGACCGATTGGCTTGCGGCTCATCTGCAAGATGACAGCGTCCGTGTTTTTGAATGCACGACATACCTCCGTTACACGGACGATGATCCGCACCGGCCTTATATCGTGGAGAGTGGTCGGCCTGACTATGAAAGCGGGCATATCGCGGGTGCCGCTTATCTTGATCTTCAGAGCGAGTTATCCAATCCGGACAGTCCGTATCGGTTCACCATGCCGGCCTATGACGATCTTGCACAGCGGCTCGCCGGCAAAGGGATCGGCGACGGGTTTCGGCTCGTTCTCTACAGTCGGGGGGGCATGCAGTGGGCGACACGAATATGGTGGATGCTACGCTCCGTCGGTTTTGACAATGCCGCAATATTGAATGGCGGTTGGGAAAAATGGGAACAGGAGGCACGGGCCACGGAAAGCGGTAGCAGCGACTATTCGGCAGCTCAATTTGTGCCGATGCCGCGACCTGAACTGTTCGTCGGCAAAGATGAAGTTATGGCGGCCATCGGAGACACCGCTGTCTGCACGCTCAACGCTTTGACACCTGATCTCCACAGTGGTGAGAACCCGCGCTATGGCCGGCCGGGTCGCATACCGGGCAGCGTGAATGTACCCGCTCATTCACTTTCGAACCCAGAGGATAAAACTTTTATTTCACTCGATGCGGTCCAGGAAGCGTTCGATGCGGTGGGGGCGAAACGCGAACAGCGCATCATCAATTATTGTGGTGGAGGTATCGCCGCGACCCTTGATGCGTTTCTGTTGCATCAGCTCGGTTATGAAGATCTGACTGTTTATGACGATTCAATGAGCCAGTGGGCAACCGACGAAACCGTTCCCATCGAGAGAGATTAAGTAGATAACCGAACTGTTCATCGCTTTCGACCTATATGACCGCCATGTCCCATTTTTTATGGGACTGGTCGAGACACCGCCGAGCTTCGATCTGCGAGCGCACGAGGTCGGGATGGTGCCAACCCGTCGAGATGGTATCGATCATCACTGCCGCATGTTCTGGCCTTTCGTGATGCGCTGGGGAGCGATGTCTCTGATCTCCCGCAAGCCCCGATGACCATGTGGGACCACGCCCGTGCGCAGACGGACGAAGCGTACGTTGACTACGGTTTTAAGATGATGGCGGTTTTTTCTGAGAGGAGCACGCATGAGTTCGGCACCAACCCTTGGCCCTCCGGCGTTCAATCGAACCGAATAGATTTAGAGCGATTTATTCGGATATATGGCCAACCAGTCGCTAATTCGTAAGGCGGTTCCGCCTGAGGAATTGTTCCATCCTTCCGTTCGCGATACTTAGATGCCGTCTGATCACCAAAGAAGTGAATAATGATGCCAGAAGAAAAAAAATTTCAGGCACGCCGTAGTTTCATATTCGCGCCCGGCCTGCAGCCTGAAATGTTTCCGAAAGCGCTGAAGTCTGGTGCCGATATCGTGTGTATCGATTTGGAAGATGCAATTGCCCCCCAGCACAAGGATATCTCACGTGAGCGTACCATGGCCTTGTTCGCGGAAGAGCAGGCCGATGATAGTGTTGAACGGATGGTTCGTATCAATTGCACACGTACGCCCGAGGGTATGGCGGACCTGCAAGCCATTGTCGCCGGCCCAAATCACCCGCCTGCTATCATGCTGCCTAAGGTGAAGTCGCCCGATGAAATTCGGGCGCTCGACGAGTTATTCGACGAGAATGATGTAGAAATCCGGCTTCATGTAATTATCGAGACGAATCACGGCCTCGAGGCGGCATATGAAATCGCGCAGGCGAGCGACCGTCTCGATGCAATGTTCTTCGGAGGCGTTGACATGGCCGCAGAGTTGCGCGCGCGTAATGATTGGCTCAATCTACTCTATGCCCGTTCTCGGGTCGTTCATGCGGCGGCTGGAGCCGAAGTCGACGTCATAGATGTGCCCTACCTTGATTTGGAAGACCTAAGTGGCATGCGCAGGGAAGCGGAAGCGGCGCGTGATCTCGGATTTTCCGGAAAGGGGTCCATTCATCCGAAGCAGATTCCGGTCTTGAACGAGGTCTTCTCCCCGAGCGCCGATGAGGTCGTCCATGCCCAGAAGATCGTAGACGCCTTCGCGAACGCTGAGACAGGCCTCGTTGTTGTCGACGGCAAGCTAATTGAGAAGCCGGTACTGCGCTCCATGCACAGAACGCTTGCAGTGGCGGAGCGCGTGGGCCGATAACCTTGCCTTAGGCGCTTTCGTCTTCGTTCATTTCCTTGAATACCTTGCCGGCGATTATGAAAGCCTCGCGGATGGTCGGGACCCCGATATAGCCACCGACATGGAGGAGCGCTTCGGTAATCTCGTCCTCGGTCCAACCCACGCGGCGGGCAAAGCGGATATGCAACTCCAGTTCGGGCCAGCAGTGAAGGCAGGTATCTGAAATCACACAAATCATAGCGCGGGTCTTGCGGTCGAGGCCTTCGCGGGTCCAGAGCAGTCCAAAGACCGCTTCCGTTGCGTAATCGCCAAACTTCTTCATCGTCGGGTCGGCGTAGACGGTGTTGGCGAGTTTCTCGACGAGTTCGTCGCCCATCATTTCGCGACGAACCTGCTGTCCGTTCTCATATGCTTCGCTGTTTGCCATATCTCTTTCCTCCATTGTGATCCGCGGAGCGGCTGCTCCGTTAGAGGATGATCTAAATTGGCAAGCCTAGGCGACGAGCGGAAGGAATACGCGGGCGCTTTCGGCGAGTGCGTCTACAACAGATTGACCGTCTCGAAGAGGCTGATGTACCGAGACCCAACCGGCGTAGTCACACTTTCGTAGAACGTCGATCAGAGGAGAAATCTCAATCCCGGACGGATCGTCCAGCGGAAGGTAAGATAGGGAAACCGGGCCCCGTGTCCGTGTCATGAAACAGTGAGCCCCTGTAGGGTCGAGGCGGATATTCTGAAAGTAAAAATTGACTAGGTATGGCATAAGGCGCCGCACGGCGTCCGGACCGTAATTATCACCGCAGGCGAGCAGGTTTGCGGGTTCAAACGTCACGCCGAAATTTGGCCGGTCGATACGCGACATGAGATCCAGTGTCTCGTCGACGGTCTCCGCGAGCGTACCCCAATGGGTCTGCTGCGCCAGCACGACACCTCGCTCGCAAGCTTCGTCGGCAGCGCGCTGAGCGAAAGGGATATCTGCTGCGGTTTGAATCATGACTCTGACTAGTGCCGCGCCAAGTCTTTCTGCAAGCTCAAGATGAGGCGTGATGTTTCGCAGACAGGTAGGCGCGTCGGGCGAGTTTGCGGCTAGTGGCACATTGCCCATCACCATTGAAGCAGAGAGGCCATACCTGTCGAGCAGTGCCCGAATTTCATGGACGCGCGGCTCTGGTGTATCCACGGAGACAGCGGAGGCACGCATCGAAAGACCTACGAAACCCGCTTCGGCAGCCAAGGGCGCCAATTCATCGATCGGCATAGCGGCCACATCCTTGCGCTGCGAAGCTTCAGCGATCCGGCATGAGAGGGAGAGTTTCATTGGCAATCGGTCGCTGAGCTCCGAGCAGGAGTTTTTGTTCAGGCTTTAAGGGATTATCCTGTGAATGCGACTTCGACCCGCCCTAGTGAACCGAAATCCATGATAACTTCATCATCCGGTTTGATTTCCAGCGGCTCGGCGCATGTCCCTGTACTTACGACTTGTCCGGTCTCAATAGTTAACCCCATGCGGGTCACTTCATTCACGAGCCATTGCAGGGCTACACGCGGGTCACCGAGGACGTTCGATCCGTTTCCGCCATAGGCGTCACCGTCGATACATTCGACGTGCACTTCGTGTTGCGTTAGGTCTATC
>CAXGSZ010000015.1:0-15642 GCA_964012455.1 uncultured Alphaproteobacteria bacterium | reverse complement strand
ATGGCCTTCGAAGGAACCACGATAACGGACGCCCGCCTGTAGTACCGGCGATACAGCCACCGCCCGATCGCGGCAACCGGAAGCGCTGAGATCGTCACATCCGGATCATTCGCCTCGCGCACCAAAATGGCGACATTCTTTCGACGATTCCCGACGGCCCACAACACGCCGAGATTAAGATACCCCATCGTGGACACCACAACCGAGGGATCAACTTCGGCGATCGCGCGCCGAATAGGCAAGATCGCCCGCCGCAATCGTGGCTGATTCAATGAAATGATCTGGATGTCGTCATCGAGGTCGGCGGCCAGCGGCCCGGTATTCTCCAGCACGAGCACAAGGGGCGTGAACGTCCGCCGGCTCAAACCGTTCGCGAGGCCAATTATCACTCTTTCAGCCCCGCCACCGGCAAAAGATGGCAAGACGAACAGGACGCGGCGCATTACGCCCGCCCGCTTAGGCGGCGCCAAACCTTTAGAAGGTCCGATGAGCGTTCAGGCCCGTTACACAAAGTCGCGATACGATCGCGGCTCGCTTGTCCCATAGACGCAAGGGCATCAGGATTTTCGGACAACTCTATTATGTCGTCGGCAAAAGCGACGGCGTCGAACTCCGCGTACAAATTGCCGGTGACGCCAGGTTCTACAAATGTATCACACGCACCGACCGCTAATACCGGGAGACCGTGCCCCATGGCTTCAAGCACTTCACGCCCCCAAGGGTCGTTGCTTCGAGAAGGACGAACCAAAACATCGCACGCTTCAAGAATTGGAGAAGGGTCGGGAATCGGACCTAAAAAACGGAACATGTGTGAAACGCCCAGCTTCTTTGCATAATCCACGAGAGAGCCGCCGGACTTGGCAATCTCACCAAGGCGGCCGGGCAAAGACCCCGTCAATTTCATTTGCCCCGCAACAACAAACTTAAAATTTTCCTTGCTCCTCCGATTAAGTTCGACCGCGATTTCGACCAACTGATCATTCCCTCTCAACCACGCATAGTTCGAGCAGGATACGAGCTTGAATTCCGGTAAGCCCGCTAGCTGGTGATCCGCTTCAACCCGGTCCAGCGGTGAAACAATGTTGTATATCACCTCCCCTCGTGGCTGCTTCCCGGTAAGTTCCAGGGTTTTTCCGCGTTCATTCTCCGTGATGAAGATACATTCATCCAGTGTTTGGGTTATTGAGCGATATTGCCAACGCGAGAATAAAGTCGACGGCAGGTGCGTACGAATATGCATCGTCAGTGATACGCTTTTCCTCAACCTACGTCGAAGCCATCTTGCCAATAAGAACAAGCCTTCGTGATTGAAATGAATGACGTCAAAGTCATCCATCGCGGCTCGCTGTAGTTCTCTGCGAAACCCGAGACTGCGACGCCAAGTAAACGCGAAGAATTTGCTAAAAACATAAAAATTCCGCGACAAGCGCGGAAGCGAACTTATATGTGGCATCTCAGGATGTACGGAACATTTTACGCCAAGTTCCTTATATCGCGCTTGAATAGGCCCATCCCGCCTGCACCAGACTTCTATCTGCAGGTCGGCATCTCCAAAATGCCTGACGCTTTCAAATAGACTGCGCGACGAGCCCCCATAACCACCTTCAATATCGAGACATAGAACCCGTAACTTCATGCGGCAAGCAAAGCTCCCGTTTCTTTCCATCCCAAATAGAAAACCGGATCAATAATCGAGAGACCGGGAACAAATTCTGGAGCGCTCTGTTCGTATACGGGATGAGCGAACTCAGAATAAGTCAATCCGATACCTGCATCCCTGAATTTCTCCTCGTCCTGATACTTCTGTGCGCCTTTCCCTGACAGATATGTGCTGCCGGAAGCAAGCTGATGGCTGATGCGAATAAGACGTTCATCCCCTTTGACACCATTTACGTTAAGCGCGGAAGAGAAAAAAAACTCGGTCTTCAAATCCAGGAGCGCACAGATTCTGATGACGATTGCAGCGTTTCCAGTCGCCAAATCACCGCTCGGTAAATCACGATAAAGCTTATCGATGTCCGGCCACACCGCCTTGAATTGAGGAGAATGTTGATAGGCACCTTTCAATAAATCCAGGTGCGAATTTATCCAATCGGGTTTTGCAAATGCGACCTGATTGATCGCGTCTCCAAAATTGTATGAAACCGCCTGCGTGAGCCACTTAGCCTTTTCTTGACGTAGGATTTTCACACGGTTCGTCAGGTTATTCTTGCTGAATTGGACGTCGTCAAGAAATACGAACTTATCGGCACGTGCGATTTTGTAAAAAAAACCCATCCAAGGAAGATAGTTTGGTTGATGAATCGCTATCGTGGTCATAAAAACTTCTTCCCGCTTAGTCCAAATGCTCGTTAAAACTTGGCGGTTTGGCATACAACCGCGATTTGTCGAAGGATTCGGTTAGAGCCAAGTTGTCAGAAATTTTCGAAACCCTTTTCACCGCGCATCCGGAGCGAATCAGAACGCTTCGCTTTAAATGAGCCCCATTCGATACCGTTGGGTTGGGCATTGCCCAATAGAAGCGATGGCAATATGTCCATCAACATTTCCAAAGCAACCGGACAAGCTTTCCGAAGAAGGTCGGCTGGTTGATCATCAGGTGCAATGGGAAAGCGCCTAACGCACAATATTTGCCCGTCATCGACCAACGCGGTCATTACATGACAGGTCACACCGTAGGATTCGGCCGATCTATTCACCGCCCAATGATGAGGGTCCCGTCCCGGATACTCGGGCGGAGCAAGGTGAAAATTATAACTATCGCGCCCAACTTTCCGCAGCACCTCTGCTGGTACGATAATCCCAGTATTGAAACAAACCAGGCATTCACCCTTGATAACATCACACTCCGTAAGGCTTGCGTAATTGTGCACCCATTTCACTTGCCACGATTTGGTTGGTTGGGCATCAGCATGGTGTTGTAGAATCGAATTAATTAATGGCTTGCATTTTTCAGAAGTGACGATGATCATTTTGTCGTTTCGGAATCCAATTTTTCACCCTGCGTCATCAAGAAACAAATTCACCATCTCGACCCTATGCCACGGTAATTCTTCTCCAGCTTTAGATGCTGTCTGGCTACACAACTTCGAACGCGTTAGGCGTCGATCGCTGAGATTACCGCATCCGTGATTTTTCCGCGATCGTGCTGCGACATATACGCATGCATTGGAAGGTGTAGAATTCGATCCGACAGCATTTCCGAAACAGGCAACGATCCTTCGCCCGCACCGAAATCCCGATACGCAGTCTGTAAATGCATTGGTCGTGGATAGTAAACAGCCGTCGGCACGCCCGCGCTCTTTAAGTCAGCTGCGACCTGGTCGCGATTTTCCAGCAAGATGCCGTATTGGGCCCACGCGCTTTGGCGATCGTTATAACGAAGGGGAGTTTCAACGAAATCTGCTAATCGGTCGTCATAATATTGTGAGAGTTCTTCGCGCGCAGCCAATTCATCATCAAACTTTGTCAGCTTGGCGAGTAAGATGGCGGCTTGAAGAGTGTCAAGACGACTGTTCATACCGATACGTGTGATATCGTACTTCTCACCGCCTTTCCCATGTGCACCGATCGAACGATACCGCGCAGCACGCTCTTCGTCGTCAGTGAAAATAGCCCCACCGTCACCGTAACAGCCGAGTGGTTTTGCGGGAAAGAAGCTTAAGGCAGTAACCGGCGCCAAACTACCAACCCGATATTCTCGATAGCGGGCACCAAAACTCTGTGCGCCGTCTGCGAGAAGAAATAAACCATGGGTTTCGGCGATAACCTGAAGGATCTCGTAATCCGCCGGCAATCCAAACAGGTCGACCGCAATAATAGCGCGCGGCCTAAGTTTGTTTGAAGACGCTGTGGCTTTGATTTGTTCTTCCAGTTGTTTGCAATCAATATTGAAATCTCGCCCATCGACATCACAGAATACCGGTGTCGCACCGACCGAAAGGACAACTTCCGCTGTTGCGGTGAAAGTGAATGCAGGCAGAAACACGGCATCGCCTGATCCTATCCCTTCGGCAAGGAGCGCAATGTGCAGCGCGTCGGTGCCGCTACCAACCCCAACGACATTTCCTGATCCGACATGGTCGGCAAGCGCCCGTTCGAGTTCGCCCACCTCCGGGCCCTGGATGAACTGACCGTGTTCCAGGACATTGTTTATCCGCGCATCAATATCCTGTTTTAAATGCGCATACTGTGTTTTCAGGTCGACAAAGGGGGTATTTGTCATGCTGTCCTTAATCTCATAAACGGCTCGATACATTTCTAGATCGAACACATTAATAGAAATCACCAGTTAACGAACGTTGGTGTTCGACTACGGTCGGGTCTTTTCGCTCAAAGCGGTGTCACTGCGCCTGCGATTTATAAGCTTTCCGAACCAAGCGATGACAAGCGACAATGACGCCGCTTGAAAGATGATCATGATCGGCTCAAAGGGCAATCGATACTTTGGCGCACCGACGGGACCGTTAATAAGAAGGAAGTAAGCTATCACCAGACAACCGAATACTGTGGGCCAAAAGCACTTCCGAAGCAGAACGATCATTCCGGCAAATTGCATTATGCTGGAAACACCGCTCAGGATTATTCCCGCCAACGTCCACACCACAAACCGGGGATCATTTCCATTGAGAAACGCGAACACGCGATCAGCCAATGAAGAACCGGTCGTATTGATCATGCTGCTGTTGTTCAGACTACGGATTCTAGGGTCCGTAACGATTGCAGGTGCCGCCAAATTTAGGACCGCTCCGGCACCCCATGCTCGGGCGAGTGTTGATATGGAAACATGTTCCAATTCTTCAAAAACATGCGCCATTTGCAACCTTGATGAGGCAAAAGGATCTAGCTTCAAGTCATTGGGAACTCTCTCGCCTCGCCTTTTCAATTTATCAATCAGGCGATTTTGAATTTCATATGCAACCTGCTCAAATGGCCTTTCTTGCTCCAACGCCACGGCATATCCGACCACCCAATGCAAGAAATGCGACCCGCTTTGACTCGTGAGTTGCAACGTCCCAAATTGCGTCGCGTTGCGCCACAACAAAGGGGAGAGAACAAGCAGCGTTGCGATCCCTAGTGCCGCTGCCGCACCAAAACCAGGAAGCCATCGACCCCGAAGGCGCCACATAACGATGGGCGCCGCCAGCGCAGCTAGAAACGGCACGAACAAGGCGATCGGGCGCGTCATTATTGCAAGACCGCACACCAATCCCGCATACACCATTTGAGGACTATAGCCAGTTCGTAGGAATTTTATGATGGAGTAAATAAAAGCCGTAAACAGGAATACAAACAATGTCTCGCCGAAAATGAGCTGGCAGTGAATAATTAAATTCGGCCACAGGGCTGCCAAAAGCCCCGATATCAATCCCAACCGCGCGCACAATAACCCAGCCATCTTGGCAATCAGCACACAGGTCGCGCAATCAACCAGCGATTGGGCGATCAGAACGGGCGCCAGCGCATCTACAAATGTCCAACGGAACGGTATTAAAAACAAGTGATACAACGGGACACGTTCCGTCTCGGGGAGAAAGCCGTCTTCGGCTAACCGTGAAAAGTATCCAGAATCAATCCACGCTTTGGCACCATTCCAATATATTGGGGAATCTTCCAAAAAACTGTAGGTGGCCAGGTCGTCGATCGCCAGAAGATTGAGCAGACGCACGGAGATTGCGACGATTAAGACCGTCAGCGTTGATCGCTCGAGAAGTTTGGCTTCCAACTGCATATAAAACGCACTATTCATGTTAAACTGAAGCCGTTTCTCTAATTCTCTTGGGTACAGAAGAAACCGCGCACTGGGAAAAGATGAAAACTCTTATCCAACCGTTATTAAGCCCTTGACCGATTCTTGATATTTTTCACCTGTCCGCGTACAGATCAAATCAGGACCGAGCCGCTCGCCCGTGGCGCTGACCCACCCCATCGGTTTAGCTGGCGTCCCGACCACCAGTTGATGATCCAAAACGTCGCTCGTCACGACCGCACCAGCTCCAATCATCGCAAACTGGCCGATCGTTCGCCCGCACAGAATCGTCGCATTTGCGCCGATGGTTGCTCCTCGCCGAACGAGCGTCAGACCGAACTCGTTCTTCCGTTCGACAAATGCACGTGGTGTGAGAACATTCGTGAATACACACGAAGGACCGCAGAATACGTCATCCTCCAACGTAACACCGTCGTAGATAGAGACGTTGTTCTGAATCTTGCATCCGTCACCGACCGATACGTTCGGTCCGACCATGACATTCTGTCCAAGCACACAATTCCGCCCGATCTTGGACCGAGAAAACACATGGCAGAAATGCCAAACCTTCGACCCTTCGCCAATTTCAACGCCTTCGTCGACGACGGCCGTATCGTGAATAAATACATTACTCATCGATCGACACCTCAATCGCGCGCCCTTCGCTCAAAGAGGTCTGACACGCATCCAGGACAAACAAGACCCTATTTCCTTCCTCTGCATCAGAGTTGGGCTGCGCACCGGTCGAAACAGAATCGAGAAAATGACGGCATTCGTTTCTCAAAGGTTCCTCATCGCCATATTCAATTGGCGCCCCATCGGCTTTCGTCACCGACGGAATATCGCCCTGCCAGCCGATTTCGTGCGAGTATAATTGTAATTTATCCGCACCCGAGCGGACATCGTCGAATACGATCATCCCCTCGCTCCCGACCACGACCATCCGATGGTCTTTATAGGGATGTAGCCATGACACGAATATGTGCGCCTGGAGATTGCCGGTGAAAGAGAAATGCGACAGCGTCGTGTCCGCAACGCCCTTACTGAGGTAACTGCCGCCGTTGCAAACAATGCGTTCCGGACTTCTGCCGGCCAGCGCCAATATCATTGATATGTCATGTGGCGCGAACGACCACAGCGCATTCTCCTCGCGGCGGATCTTACCGAGTGATGCGCGGTTCGAGTAAATGTATCTGAGTTCGCCAATCCGGCCCGCCTTAACGGCGCTTTGAAGCGCCTGAAAGGCAGGGTGGTAAAGCATTAGATGGCCGACCATAAGAACCTGATCTAGCTCTGTCGCGAGTACTTTCAGTTCCGCGGCTTCGCCGAGATCAAGGCAAAGCGGCTTTTCTACGAATACCGCCTTGCCTGAGTTCAGCGCTTCCTTCGCGAGTTTTCCATGTGTCACCGCGGGCGTTGCAATCGCCACGGCGTCGACATCCGGATCGGAGAACACCTCCTCGGCTGTTGGCCAAATCGTCGCCGAACGATAGGTCCGGGCCAATGCAAGTACCGACGTCTCGTCTGTATCGCAAATTCCGGCGAGCGCGCCCAACTCGTGAAAGTTACGTACAAGGTTGCGTCCCCAATACCCCGTTCCAACCACCGCTACTCTGGTCAATCCTGCTCTCCGGTAGAAATCCGCCACGTACCCGCACGATGCGTCTCGCACTCCTGCGCTAAAGCGATATCGAGTTCACCCATCAACGTCTGCAAAAAAATTCTCAATCGCTCTTCCGGAACGCTCGTCCGACCGGTCCACCATATCGGATGGGTCAGTAATTGCAGCGCATGGCATTTTTTCACAGCCTGATGATCAAGTGGATGGCCATGGAACCAGCCCCCTCTCGAGTCCGAGCAATATCCGATATCCGTAAAATACCTTGATTGGTAACAGTGGGCTCTGCCCGCGATCGGTTCGTTATTCCCCAACAGGACTGGCTGCGGTCGATGGAGGCTGATTAATCCAATCCGGCATCCGAGGAAACTCTCCAAGACGGCGCATTCTGCCTCCGCAGCTGTGTTTAATTCTTCGACTTTGCCGTCGTACAATGCTGCATCGAAATGTAATCCCACGTCGTGACCCATGGACAAGATTCGCCGCAAACGTTTCAAGTTTTCATTCGAGAGAACATTGTAGAGTGGGCTGCGAACAAGCACAAAATAGGTAGATGAAATTCCCAATCCAGCTTCAAATTCCGCCATTTCGCAAGCCGCCGCCAACGACATATCAACATCATGGCGTAACACCAAATCGGGCTCTTCGGTCCGGACATCGGCAAAGCTGCAGATTCCATATCCGGCATCCGAGAACCTCTCCAGCATTTCGCCATAGGCCGTAAGCGTAAACTTCGATACGGGTGTCATGCTGCCTGCCGAGCGTCAAAATCGATGTCGTCGAACCCTTTACGACGCAAATATTCTCGGGCCAACCATGAAACCGCAGAACGGTGCCCCCTCCCGTCACCGGCAACATGCCAATAGGGGACGATTGCGTGACAGCAGAGGTTGTTCATCCAGTAGTTCAAGAATTGTCGCTCGAATGCATGCCATCGTGCGCGCCCGAGCGGAGCGTGCATTAGTTTGCATACAAACCTAAGCGGACGAATCCAATGCGGACTTATTGCTTTCTTGTTTACCGGAATCTGCTGCCAAACCTGTCCCCAATCCAATTCGTGCAGCACCTCTCGATAAAGGTTCTGATTTTTCCGCGCAGAAAGCGGGGCTCGCGCCCAGAACCTCATATAGTCAGCGTCCCATAGCGGCATCCGCCATTCGTATCCGAAATGCTCGTAGACGCGAACGTTCTGAACAACGTATTTGCATTGCCGATCTCGAAACTCGCTCCACTCGAAGAGACCGAAATCCGTAAACTCTTCCGGCTGCCCCTCGGGTAAGGCCTGTTCCAGACGACTTTCGATACGACGCTTGTGCTCGCTTGTCGCTAAAGATTGCCATAGCGCAAAATGCTTTGCGAACAACGTTTCAACTACATTTTTGCGAATTTTAAAGGTATCGCCAGAGTAGTTTTCATGATGGAAATTTGCCGGGATATGATTTCCCGAAATGAAGTCACCAGACTGCCCATTCACAAAAATAGCATCCTTGGGAATCCAATTCAGATCCGTCAATTCCCGAAGCGCAAGATATTCCTGTTCGAAATGAACTCCTGATAAATGATCGCATGCCGCTTTAAATGCCTTGTGACCTTCGCTCTCAAATACATCGCGTTGACGACCGATCGAATACGGCACGAACGTCCAGTTATACCCAAGCCTATAAGCAATTTTCTGGCTTGTTATCGTTTCATGGTTTCCATATAAACCATAACTGAAGCAGTGCACATCTCTATAGCCAAACTCCTTCAGTCCAGAGACAATAACGCGCGAGTCTAGCCCGGCGCTAAGAGGCACGACAATCGGCCTTCCGTCGGCAGAAGCGATGAGGCGTTCGATCATCGCACTTAGTTTTTCACCCAGATCGCCCTTAAGGCGTTCACGGGTATCGTCGCGAGTAACCCAAGGCCGATAGACATGATGGTTCGATACTTCCGGTGGTTGCCCAGGATGAAGTACCATCACGCTGCCGGGCGACATTATTTGGATGGAAGGATAAAGCGTATCGTTCCCGATCGTATACCCTGACATTGCAACCGATAAAGCCGCGTCGAGGGAAATATCAGACAAGCCTAGAGAAAGACATCGGGCGATATCGCTTCCAGAAGACCCGATTATGTCGCTATCCCCACGCCCGAAAAGTATAGGGACACTGTTGCAATGGTCCGTGATCGCGATTGTGGTTCTATCGCATTGTGCGACAATACCGAAGTTTTCGTCGAGCTGCGCAGCGGATTTTTCGAAACCAAATCGCGTCGGCGAAATCTCGCGGAGTGAATTGTGAAATTGGTCTAGCCAGGATCGGGGCAGCCTGCCTTTGAACCAAACGGTGGAGCTGTCTTGACGGTCACACGCCCATTCGGATGTTAAATTAACCTTGATATCGCGGGACGTTTGGCCGACAAGGCTTTCAGTCATGTTCAATCACGTCGCTGCGGCCGGCCGTTAGGTCGATCATGACAAAATGCGCAATCAAATCCCGAATCCCGGGTAGCAGAGCGATCCGGGAAACTAGCGATCTCAAGCGGATATTGCCATCGTAGTAAGAAGGGTCGGGACGCAAGGCTATCCGATCCAGTGTTCCATTCCGGAGATTTGGAAAAGCGCGCTTGAATTTTCGGAAGTAATACAAGGGTGAACGCAAGTGTAGCATTCCATCTAAGTAGTCCGGGTCGTGACCTAGTAGTTTGTAGGCCGGGCGTCGCATAAAGCTGGGTAAATAATGTACAAACCAAGTTTTTGTGTGTGATTCCCAGGGCGTCCAGCGGTGCGGAATTTGGTGATAGACGATCCCGGGATCGCTCAAAATTCTAGCCTCTTCGTCTATGTAGGCATTTATGAAGCGGTCCTCTACATGCTCCATTACCTGTTGGCTAAAAATGAGGTCAACTGACCCATCTGAAAACGGCAGTTTATAGCCGTCATAGACCCTGACGCGGGCTTCATCAGACGTTGATACGGCCCTGACTGTGCGATCAATCAAATCCATATGGCCGCCGATATCGACGCCGTGAACATCGGTATAACCGAACGCCGAAAGATACAATATGGTCGCGCCCCCTCCGCATCCGTGGTCCAAGATCTTGATACTCGACGGCTGTTTCCCCGTCGTTTTTTGGATGCGCTCCAACTGCTTGAGAATGGGACGGATATGATATGGCGGCGCGGATCTAGTGCTCTCTACCAAACACCGGTATCTCGCAACATTGTCAGCGGTGGGCATCTCAAACACCTGCCGTTGCGCGATCGTGATATCGCGCCATCCTGCGATTGACACTTCCTGCGCTTCACCACTCATTGACAGCACGCCATGCTCGCTTTAGCGGCAAACCGAAAATCAACTCTTTGCCGGTAACAACATTCTGCGTATGCCAATCAAAATAGAGAGATCGGACACTTTCACTCCGCTTAAGCATTTCGCAAGGAATCATCAAATTAACCATCAAAACTTCTGTTTGCCGAAAACTGTAGGAAGGCCACTCACCAGCTAACGGCTTGTTCATCATTCTGTCATGCCCAATCTCAAAACATAATAATCGAATGGTTCTCTTGCGGCATTTCGCCAAAGCATTCTTGCCTACCCTGCGCACCTTTCGATTCATGGCCTATCGATGCCAAAACCGAAGACTACCTGATGACCCGGCCTTATCAATTGGTCCGTTTAACAACTACTGCATAACTCGCTTTTCCTCGATGGGGGGTGCGAATAGTTTCTGCCCGAGAGTCTTAAGGGATAAACGATTTAGTAAACAGCCAGCGATGCCTCACTACCAATACTCCCGATGAGAGCATTCTCACCACCGTGCTCATGAGTTTGAGAGCGACAAACGGTTAATGAGCTGACAAGTCAAACAGGAATCGATGGCTTATTGAAAACACTCTCTCATCACTTCCGCGGTAAACCGCACGGCACCGGCCTTGTTTAAGTGATCCGGATCATAGAACAGACCGTTCGGATAATCGTTACGGCGAAAATTGACGTACTTCGCGCCGGTCTCCGACGCCAATGCCCGATAGAGCAGCTCGGAAGATTCTTCCGAACCGTATCCTTCTGCAATTTTGAGAAACGGCTTACTTACGGGATAAGCGACTAGGCAGATTCTCGCACCTTTCGCTATTAGCCATCGAATGAGTTCACGATAGTGCTTAAGAGTCGGGTGATTCGGATTTGCCTCGACATGGATTTGATCGGCTAGGATACGTTTTACAAACCCGAGAATTTTGTCCTCGGGCCAATCCTCGAAAGTCGCTGTCACCGTTTGGGAGCCGTCTATGGGATCAAACTGTCGAATCGCTTTGAAATCCGCGCCACTTAGATAGAACTGCCAATGTCCGACGATGTTGTTGCGGTAAATCGGAACCGACAACTTCAGCATACTCAGCAATGCGGTCTTTTGCTCGAACATGGTGCGGATGGGCTCAAAGCTCTTGTTCAGCCGAACCGCCGCCAATTGTTGTGGGTCAGCCTGCAGCAAGACCTTGGTGGGCGAAACTCTCGTGAAATAGAGCTTCGCTTTACCGATGACTTCCTGCAGCGAATCCCCCGGAAACCCAAGGTTGGCGATTTCCGGATCGCCGACAATGCCCATCGCGACATGGGAATCCCCAAACGCCGCTCCCGGACGCGATACCGTTCTATGAAATTCCGCATGCCGCTCGATGTTCTGGTTCGGCGCAACCCTTGCCCGCAAGAGCCACTCCGACGACACAACAAATATACCGCCGACCAACAGAATGACCGACAAGGTGACGTTCAGATAGTTTCTAAAACTGGAAATAAAGAAACTCATTGCGCCGTCCGATGAAGATCATGAACAAGGCCGTCAGCGCCATCACGCCGACAACAGTCGCGTGAAAAGCCGAGGGTCGCCAATCGATCCATCTCCACAACGAAGCCGAATTGACCACGGGCGGATCCAGCGCCGGGAGGTATCGATTCATGATCTCGTGCGTATTGGGTACCCATATGACGATTACGAACAAAAGCGCATACCAGAGCACCTGCCGCGCACCGTAATAGTAGTTCATGGTGCGAAATTCGATATCGAGAGGCAATAAGTTGAACCAGCCGGCGTGAGCTGCGTATGTATGCGGGAAGACGATTCCATTCGCACCGATCATCCCTTTCAAGACAACCTGAGCGCCATCGAGCGTCTCTGCGCGAAATACGACCCACGCCACGACCACGCAAAACATCGTCAACATCAAGTACACTGACCGCAAAGCGAAGCCAGGCTCACGCCGCCTGAACCTCAACCGATCGCCGGCATAGCGGAACGCGTGGTTAACCAGCAAATAGAACCCGTGCAAACATCCCCAAATAACGTAGGTCCAGCCGGCCCCGTGCCAGAGTCCGCCCAAAAACATCACAACGAAAATATTAAAATATTTTCTAGCGGCGCCGGCCCGGTTCCCGCCAAGCGGAATATAAAGGTAGTCGCGCAAGAACGCCGAAAGCGTCATATGCCAGCGGCGCCAGAAATCTATAATCGACGTCGATTTGTAGGGCGAGTGGAAGTTTATTGGTAACCTGATACCGAACATTCGAGCCAATCCGATCGCCATATCGGAATAGCCTGAAAAATCGAAATATATCTGAAAAGTATAAGCGAGAGCAGCGCACCATGCTTCCACAAAGGACAAACTATATCCGAGTTCGGCTGCCTCGAAGGCTGGCGTTGAGTATTGTGCAATCCCGTCTGCAATGACGAGTTTCTTGAACAATCCAAAGACGAAATAAGTCAGACCGACAGAGAGATTCTCCATACGGTTCACCAGCATCTGATCCTTTGTCAGTTGCGGTATGGTCTGATTGTGATGAACGATTGGGCCGGCAATCAACTGTGGAAAAAAGACGACGAAGAAACAGTACTTGAAAAAATTGCGCTCAACTTCTTTCCCGCGATACACGTCGACGACAAAAGCGATCTGTTGAAACGTAAAAAACGAAATGGCGAGTGGCAGAATAATCTCTTCGATCTGCCAATCGGCACCGGTAATGTTGGCGGTCGTTGAGACGAAAAACCCCGCATACTTGAAATAGCCGATCAGTCCCAAATTGAAGGTCACCGCGGCACTGGTCAACAGAAGCGAGCGCCGCACGCCGATCCACCGCCCGAATGCGAAATTACCCGCTATCGAAATGCCGATCAGAAGAAGATAGGCAGGATTCCACCAGCCGTAGAAGAACAATGAGCAGGCACTGAGCCAGACGATGATATGCAACACCTTGCCCGTCCGCCCGATGAGGTAGAACCCGGCAAGCGTAACAAACAGGAAAATAAAGAACTCTGGCGAGTGAAAGAGCATTTGATGTTTTAAGGGACGGCGCGGGAGGAACGTTAAAATTTCTCGTCCCGGGCTTTTGTGCGTCCACTATGAATGTGGAAGAACCTTCCGGTCGCATCGTCGCGATCGTCGGGATCCGCTATCTGCAGCAAATCCTGGATAGTCAGCACCAACACGAACTTTATGCGCTTTGAGATATTCGGCACCGACTGATGCAGCAGGAACATATCAAAGAAAATGCCGCTACCGGCGCTTAGCTCGACCAATTCCCGCATCTCCGGGTCGAAATCGGAATCGCGGACATACGGATTTCCCGGATTGCTCAAATCATGAGGCAAGTAACCGTGCTCGTGACTTCCACGAACGATGTACATCGTGCCAGCCTCCGCATCCACGTCGCGTAACGGCAGCCAGAGCCGCACAGCGTTGTGACTTCGCATTCCCGCATAGTCCTGATGCATGGGCAGCAAGTATTGTTCTTCGTCCGGAAGATCGACACGCAGGTTTTTCAGTATCGACGGAAGCGCAATTTCCCGTTCTTCCAACAAACCGGACGCCTTCAAACGATCGACCGCGCTGTCCGTCAAAGTTCGAACGGACGGCAGGCCCTGAATCGTTCCATATAAAACCTTTCGAAGATTCCCGCCTCTGCGAAAAACCTCGATCAACCCTGCGTCCCGATCTTTTGGGATTCCGTACTTCTCGGCAAAATGATCGGAGATGGAGCCGATCTCTGCTTCGAAGGCCGCAAGTCCATCGGCTGGCACCATATCTTTCAACGTTGCGAAGCCATCCCGCTCGAAACTTTCCGGCGACACTTTGTCAGACATCTCGCCCTACTCGCCGTTCTCGGATCAGGTGGTCAATCGCTTGGGCCGCGCGCTTGCCACCGACGTCGGCACTATCGGCGATATAATTCTCGACCAGAGATACTCTGGCCGCTCTCTTCTCATTCCAAAGCTCGACAATCCGATGCATCGGAAGCCTCAGAAACTGCATAAGCGACGGATGGAAATCGGGCGCTAGCGCGTCAAAGAAAAACAATCCGGCCCGCATTGCTGCTTCTACATCCTCCCGTAAGGAGCGGCCGGGCACCTGCACGTAAATCAGTGGGACATCCTGGCAAAGGCAATAGCCAACGGTCGATCCGGATCGCGATGTGATCAATACACCGCAATTATCGATGACGTATCTCAAATCCTTCGGATCGTCCATGACGTCAATGTTCGCGGAGCTGCGCGCCGCTTCTACCGCCGGATCGGGGTCGAGGTATCTCAGCGCCGGATAGGGTTTGTAGAGAATTTCCTCACTGCTCGGCGCAAAACATTCTTCGACCAGTGAGGTCTCGAATTCGCAGGTTGCATGGTCGGAGGAGGCGCGATGCAGCTTGTCTTGTGCGCCCATGTAGAGACCGCTCGAAACGTAGAGAAACTTGTGCGATTTTTGGTTTCGACCTCGTCGCGCGCGATAAAACGCCGGCGCACCAACAGTCACACATTGCACGCCCGTCAGTGAACTTCCGCGCGTTATCTGCGCGTGACGATCGTTGAAACAAAGATGCAGGTCGGTCAGCATGCTTTCGTACAAGAGCGGATTGTTGTCGTGTTTGTCCGCAATTTCGCGTGTCGCACCGTGTTGAAACGTAATCAAAGGCACGCCGCGTTTCTTCGCGGTGACACCCAGCGCGACGTTAACAGCGCCAACAAATCCGTTCGACACGATCGCCACCGGGGCGGGTCGAAGAGACGCGAGCGCCACTTCCCACCGCCGGTGCCAGTCAAAGTATATATTGATTTCGCTTGCGACCTGATCGGCGATTGCCTTGGAAGCCGGCTCTAGTGCCGGAGCTGACAAATGCGAAGCAAGACGTTCGGGCGCGGCCTCAAAGATCCAGTTCCTGATGGCGCTAATGAGCTCACTCTTCTCATTCGATTCGGCCTCCGGTTCATTCAAGTCCGCCGAGGGTTACGGTTTTCAATTCTAAGTATT